>JBDKUU010000786.1:0-9651 GCA_039679525.1 Phycisphaerales bacterium
TGGATGCTTCGGTGTGTTGAAGATCTCCGGCGTGCGATGGTCGTCCTCGCCTTCGACCGTTCCACCCATCCAGAAGACGCGCCAGAGCGATTCGCCGCGTTTCCTGGCCCCGAGCGTGAACTGCATCATCGCGACGACTTCGTCGACCTCCAGCGGAATCATCGGCAGCATGATCGCAGCAGCCGTCAGACACAGCGTGCACCAGTGCCCCACCACCACCGGCTGCGAGATCACTAAAGAGATGTGCACGAGCCCCAACGGTATGACGAGAATCCCGAAGAAAGTCACCATCCACGGCATCGTCCGCCAGCGGGATTGGCCGCCCATCCAGCCCATCAGGAATTCGAACGTGTATGCCAAAGCCCCGAGGCTGCCGTCGGAAACCGGGAGCGATTCGGAGATCCTGGACGTCAGGACCTGCACGCTTCCAGCGCCGAAGAACGGCTCCCAGGGCCGGTCGAGGTAGCCGAGCTGGTACATGCCCAGATGACGCGACACGAGCCAGCCGGCCAGGCCCAGGGCGATCATGATCGCCCGCTGCGGCCAGGAGGACGGATTGAACGTCCAGCCGGGCGGTTTGTTCGGCCCCATCTTCATGAACCGAGGCATGTTGGGCATGCCCGGGATCAGGATCGTCAACGCGATCACCAGGACGCCCACGAACGTCTCATTCAGGTAGATCACCGCCCTCGGGGCCCAGAACAGCACCGGCGCGAAGTTCAGCCAGCCGCCGACGCCGCACGCGAGCCATTGGCTGATGGGACGGTTCGGCGTGAGCGACCGCCAGCCCAGGACGATCAGGGCTATCCCGCAGAGGATGTCGTTGACCGCGTGCACCCAAGCCCGCGTCCCGGCGGACAGCCAGACCTCCCGTCCCCCCGGCAGCTCGACCGGCTGCAAGCCATAGCTGAACGTCGCGGGACTGACCAGCAGCCAGACTCCCAACAGGCACAACACCCAGCAGGTCCACTGCATCTGCTTGTGGTGTTCGATGAGTTTCTGCATCCCCGACGTCTGTTTCTCATCCGGCCGGCCTTCCCTTTGGCGTCTCAGAGACCGGAGTTCCGCCCAGCCCACGATTACGCCCGCAATCACGTGGCTGAGCGTCGAGGGGCGACTTGACCTATCGGATTGGCGATCGTTTCGGTCCGTCATGATCTCGAACGTCTGAACCTCGCCGCAGTGCACGCACCGAACAGGAGGGCTCCCGCAATCACGGCAGCGCCCGCAGCCGCTCTGTACCAGCCGATGTGCTCGGTCGCCCACAACTCGACGCTCCTCTCGCGGGAGCGATTGTCGAATCGTCCATGGGCCGCGAAGTCCCCCGCTACCGGCTCAAAGAGGTTGTCGGGTCGATCGGGGTCCTCGAACTCGTGGGTTTGCTGGGCGTCGAAGTTGGTCTTCGCAAGATATTGGTCCAGCCATCCGGGAACGAACTTGTTGCCCCACATCGCCTCGACCGTCGGCAAACCCACGTAGATCTCGCGCCGGCGGTGCGTGGCGGCAAACACGATCGCCTCGGCCGCGATCTCCGGCTGATAGATCGGCGGCACGGGCTGCGCCCGCCGGGGCATCTTGGACCGGCACCAGTTGAACTGCGGCGTGTTCAGCGCGGGCATCTGGACCATCGTAATGTGAACGTTGCTGTGGTAGTGGATCAGCTCGCAGCGGATGGAATCGGTGAAGCCGCGAATCCCGTGCTTGGCTCCGCAATAGGCCGATTGCAGCGGGATGCTGCGATCCGACAGGGCCGAGCCGACCTGGACGATCACGCCGCGGTTGCGGGGGAACATGCGCTTCAGGGCGGCCATGGTCCCGTAGACGAAGCCCAGGTACGTCACTTCCGTGACCCTGCGGAACTCCTCCGGGGTCATCTCCGTGAACGGGGCGAACACCGTAGTCATTGCGTCGTTGACCCAGATGTCGATGGGGCCGAACTTCTCTTCGATCTGCTGGGCCGCGTTCTCCACCTGCCCGGCGTCGGCCACGTCCACCGCGACGGCCAGGGCGTCCGCTGCCCCCCGCTCCTTCACGTCCTGCACGGCTTGATCCAGCCGATCCTTTCCTCTCGCCAAGAGAGCGATCCTGGCTCCCCGCCCGGCAAAGGCCCGGGCCGTAGCCCGCCCGACCCCTGCCGATCCTCCCGTGATGACGACGACTTCCGGCTGTGCTGCCATGATCTATTCCCCCTGACTCTGCGTTAGTGCTGGTGTTCCGTGCTTTCGAGTTGGGTCGATCCTCCGGGCTGTTTCGAAGGCCCCGCCTTCGCAAGAAGATCCTGGTACTGTGCGGGCGAACACTGCGGCAGTCGTTTTGCGAAATAGGCGAGAGCCCACAACTGTTCTTCCGTACGCGTCGCGCCGAACGCGGGCATCCCGGTCATCTTGACGCCGTTCTTGATGATCCAATAGGCTTGCTCAGGGCTCCAGTCCGTCATTGACCGCATGAGGTCGGGCGGCCGCGGGTTCAGCCCCTGGCCGATCTCGGACCGCTCGACGCCGGGCCCGCCGTGACACAGAACGCACATCCGCGAGTAATGCGAGGCCCCCTCCTCCACGGACGCCTGTCCCGGCGGTCGCACGCCGCGGGCATGTCGCTCCACGGATCGGTCCATCATCGTGCCGAGGAACCAACGAACGACCTTCGCGTGCGGGCGACTGGCGGCGACATTGTACAACCCCGAGTACAGAACGATCACCAGGACGATCGCCTGCACAGCCAATACGCCGAGCACGCTGATCACAACGGTCAAAACGATGCTTTGTCGACGAGTCATAGCCGAAGTCCAGCAGATCAAGGGTTTCAGACAGACAGCATAAGCGACACCAACAACGCCGCGGCTCCCGCCATGAACCAGTTCACATAGTCGCCCGCGTATCCGCTGTGAAGCCGGCGCAGAACCAGCAATGGATGCAGGACGCTCCAGGCGGGCTGAGGCATATTGGTGAGGACCGGATTGCTCAACCACAGCGGCAGGACGATCAGAGAGAATTCTCCCGTCTCCGCAGAGAAGTCCACATGAAGGATCGCCGCGGCCAGGACTGCCAACGATCCCGGCAGTCCCGCCGGCGCCGCGCAGTGAACCTTGTCGTAGACGGTGGACGTCACAGCCAGCAGATAGATGGCCCAGAGAGTCACCCGCGCCGCTGCCGCCTCAAGCACGGACTTTCGTGTTCCCGGCGCCGCCATGACCACGCCGCACGTCACTTGGCATGCGTCGCCAGTTCGCCGTTTCTTTCGAAGGCCATCAGGATCAGCTCCGCCATATGCAGGGCGTGGCGGCCGGTCCCCTCCTCGATCTGCGTGCGGCAACTGAATCCGTCCGCCACGATGGGAGTCCGTTCCGTCGCCCGGCGAATCGCCGGGAACAGCCCGAGTTCCGCGATCTCCATCGAGACTCCGTAGTGCGGGGCCTCGAATCCGAAGGAGCCAGCCATCCCGCAGCAGGTCTGCTGAGGTTCCTCGAAGTCCAACCCCATTTTCTTGAGGACGTTGCGAGCCGCGTCCGGATTGAGCACCGCCTTTTGATGGCAATGGCCGTGAAAGATCGCTTTGCCGCCGAGCTTGGGCACCTGGATGTCCTTTTCCTCGATGAATTCGCTGAGCAGATAGGCCAGCTTCGTGAGCCGCTGGCCGTCACGGTCCGTCGGAAGCAGCGACGGCACATCGTCGCGGAAGACAGACGCGGTGCTCGGCTCGCAGAAGACGACCGGAACGCCGGCTTCGACAAAACGGCTCAGTTGCCGGAGCGTCGTGCGGATTTCGGATTCCGCCAAGTCCAACCATCCGTAGTGGATCAGCGGGCGAGGCGACGTCACCCGGCCCGGCGGGATCACCACATCGTATCCCCAATGCTTCAGAATCTTGTAGGCTGCCTGCAGCGTGTGAGGATAGAAGTAATCGTTGAACGGGTCCGTGTACAGAACGACCTGTTGCCCCGTCGCGGGTCTGCGATCGCGGTTCTGCGTGTGCCATTGCCGGAACGTCTGCGCCGCGAACTTCGGCAGCCGTCGTTGCTGCGCAACCCCGCCCACCGCCTTGGCGACCGTACTCAGCCCGGGCGTTTGCGAGAAGAAGTTCGCCAGCCGCGGAACCCTGGCGCCGAGCAACCCCCAGAAGCCGATCAGGCCCATCATGTAGGCGTGCCGGGGACGAAGGCGGTGCTGATAATAATGGGACATGAACTCCGCCTTGTACGTGGCGATGTCCACATTCACGGGGCAGTCCTTCTTGCAGCCTTTGCACGCCAGGCACAGATCGAGCGAATCGAGAACCTCCTTGCTGTCCCACCCCGAGTCGATCGCTCCACCGTGGAACATTTCGAAGAGCAGATGAGCCCGGCCGCGCGTGGTGTCCTTCTCCTCGTGCGTCACGAGGAAACTCGGACACATGAACGTATCCTCGGTCTTGCGGCATTTGCCGACTCCGACGCATCGCAGCGTCGCGCGGGAGAAGCTGCCTTCGTCCTTTGGAAACCGAAAGTGCGTGAGCGGCTGCCAGGGTTTGTAGTGCTCGCCGAGACGCAGGTTCTGGTCGGGCCGGTATGGATCGATGATCTTGCCCGGGTTCATGCGCCAATCCGGGTCCCAGGCCTGCTTGAACCGATGGAACGCACCCATGATCTCGTCGCCATACATCTTCGGCAGAAGGATCGCCCGGGATTGACCGTCGCCGTGCTCGCCGGAGAAAGAGCCGCCGTACTTGAGCACGAGGTCCGACGCCTCGTCGATGAAACTCAGGTACTTCTGAATGCCGTCATGGGTGAACAAGTCGAAGCTGATCCGGCAATGGATGCAGCCCTGTCCGAAGTGCCCGTAAAGCGCGGCGATGTAGTTGTACTTCTCGAGCAGGGACCGGAACTCCCGCAGGTAGTCGCCTTCCTTCTCGGGATGGATGGCGGCGTCCTCCCAGCCGGGCCAGGCCAGCGGGAGCGTCGGAACGTCGGCGGTCGCCCCCAGGCCCGACTCGCGAATCTCCCAGACGAGTTGCTCCTCCTTCATGTCCGTGAACAGCTTCATGCTGGGGGCGTTGTCCTGTCCTTTGAGACGCTCCATGCAGTCCCGCACGCGGTCGTCGGACTGCTTCTTGGTGTCGCCTCCGAACTCCACGAGCAGCCAGCCCCCACCGTCGGGCAGGAGTTGGACGTCCTGGGGATGCAGCCCCTTGAGCTTCATGAAGTGGACGAGTTTGTCGTCGATGCCCTCCAGACCGACGGGGCCGTACTCCATGATCTGCATCACGTGGTCGGCGGCGCTGTAGACGTCGGGATATCCCAGCACCAGCAAAGACCGTTTCGGCGGGCTGTGCACCAGGCGCACTTTCGCGTCGAGGATCGTCACGCACGTGCTTTCGGTGCCGACCAGGGCCTTGGCCACGTTGAAATTGTTCTCAGGCAGCAGGTCGTCGAGATTGTAGCCGGAGACGCGCCGGGGGATGTTCGGATACCGCTGGCGAATCTGGTCCGCACAGCCGTCGCGGATCTCCTTCATGGTCTTGTAGATCTCGCCCCGACGGCCCCCGGCGGCGATGATGCTGTCGAGTTCGTCCTCGCCGGTCGGCCCCACGCGCATCCGCACGCCGTCGTAGGTCACAATGTCCATCTCCTCGACGTTGTCGGCGGTGCGGCCGGCCATGACGGAGTGGATGCCGCAGGAGTCGTTGCCCATCATGCCGCCCAGGGTGCAGTGGTTGTGCGTCGCAGGGTCGGGCCCGAACGTGAGCGTGTGCTCCTCTTGTGCCCGGTTGCGGAGGTGGTCGAGGATTACGCCGGGCTCGATGGTGGCGGTCTTCGCGTCCGGATCGATGTCCAGGATGCGGTTGCGATACTTCGAATGGTCGATGACAACCGCCACGTTGCAGCACTGGCCGGCCAGGCTCGTCCCGCAGCCGCGAGACAGGATCGGCGCTCCGTACTCCCGGCACACCGCCACCGTCTCGATCACCGCGTCCTTGTTGCGGGGGATCACGACTCCGATGGGAATCTGTCGATAGTTGGAACCATCCGTGCAGTACAGGGCCCTTGACTGGGTGTCGAAGCGAACCTCGCCGTCGACACGCCGTTTCAGATCGGCCTCCAGCCCGCGGACGTCTACATGATCGACGCCCTTGGGCACTGCGTACGCTCTCTCCGCTACCGCGGCGCTTCCGTTCATCTCATCCGTATGGTATCTCATAAGAACGCGCATCCTGTTCTTTGAAATCAAGCCCAAGTCCCGGACGGCTCAGGTCGGGACGAAGCATACCTTTCTCGGCGGTCGCGGCCCCGTCGAACAACATGTGCTCGATCCGCACGTGGTCGTGGAAGTACTCCATATGGCGGATAGGCGACGCGGCGCAGCACACGGGCAGATGAAGCGATGGAGCGCAATGCGAGGACATCGGCAGATGATGGGCCTCGCAGAGCGCCGCCGCCTGGAGAAATCCCGTGATGCCGCAACGCGTCGCGTCCGCCTGGAGGACGTCCACGGCCCCGGCCTGGACCATGCGGCGGAAGTACTCGATGTTGAAGCCGTACTCGCCGGCGGTGACTTCCACGCCGGCCGGCGCTCGCTGCCGCAGGAGGCGAAGGCCCCCCAAATCCAGATGGTTCACCGGCTCCTCGTACCAGGACACGCCCCACTCGGGAAAGCGATCGGCCATGGCGAGCGCCTGTTTGCATGCGTATCCGCCGTTGGCGTCGACGAACAGCGACGCTTCGTCGCCGATGGCCTCCCTCGCGGCCTCGATGCGGCGAGGATCGTCCTTGGGCCGGCGGCCGATTTTCATTTTGACCATGGAGAAGCCCTTGTCGGCCCAGCCGCCGAGCTGGTTTTTCAGTTGCTCGATGGTGTAGGAAGTGAACCCTCCGCTGCCATAGGCGGGCACTTCATCGCGCGCCGCTCCGAGAAGCCGGACCAGCGACACGTCGAGAAGTTTCGCCTTCAGATCCCACAGCGCGCCGTCCACGGCGGAAATCGCCATCCGGCTGAGCCCGGACTCCCCATCATTTCGCACCAACGTGGTCATGGCGTGCCAACACGCGGGAATGTCGAAGACATTCATCTCGCGAACCGCCGGGGCCAACGTGTCGTGGATCAGTCTTCCCGCAGCCGCATGTGCGTAGGTGTACCCCAGGCCGGTCTGTCCACCGGCGGCGATCCGCACCAGGACCATCGTCGTCTGGTCCCATTCCAACGTGCCGTCCGACTCCGGCCGGTCCGTCGGAATGCTGTACGCAGACACATGAACGTCCTGGATTTGCGCATGGCGATCCTGGACGACGGCTCCCATCTGTTCCGTTTTCATACTTCACCCACGCTAACCATGGACGCCGGCGAACATGCTGCTGACCATTTCTTTGGCGGACTGCACGACGATGTGTTTCGTGTCGACGTCGCCTCCGAGAACTGCGAACATCAGCCCCTTGGCCTGTTCGAACTTGATGTGCGGCGGCAGCGGCGGCACGTTCGGGTCGCACTGGGCGTCCACGACGAACGGCCGGTCGGATTGGAACGCCATCTCGTAGGCCATGTCGATCTGGTCGGGGCTGTCCACTTCGACGCCGTTGAGATCCAGCAGTTTCGCGAACTCCGCGTAGGACATGTCCGGCAGGTCCTGCGACGCCACGTACTTGGGGTCGCCGCTCATGACCCGCTGCTCCCACGTAACCTGGTTGAGGTCCCGGTTGCGAAGCACGAGAATCACCAGCCGCGGATCGGACCATTCCTGCCAGTACTTGGAGATCGTCACGAGTCCGTCGTTGCCCAGCATCTGCATGGCGCCGTCGCCGACCATGGCCACGACGGGTCGATCGGGATAGGCGAACTTCGCGGCGATGGCGTAGGGAACCCCGGGACACATCGTCGCCAGATTGCCGGACAGCGAAGCCATCATTCCCTCCCGGATTCGGATGTCCCGGGCGTACCAGTTGGCCGCCGAGCCGGAGTCGCACGTGAGAATGCAGTCGTCGGGCAGGCGGGGCGACAACTCCCAGAACAGCCGCTGGGGGTTGATCGGATCGGCGTCGTGCATGGCCCGCGCTTCGAGGACCTCCCACCACTCCTCCATGTTCTTCTCGATCGTCTTGCGCCAGGAATTCGAATGCTTGTGCTTCAGCAGCGGAAGCAGCGCCTGGAGCGTCAGCTTGCTGTCGCCCTGCAGATTCACCTCCATCGGGTACCGCAAGCCGAGCCGGCGGGCCGCAAGGTCGATCTGAACCCCGCGTGCCTGGCCCTCTTTCGGCAGAAACTCCGAATAGGGGAAGTTGCTCCCGATCATGAACAGCGTGTCGCAGTCCATCATCATGTCCCAGCTCGGCTTGGTGCCGAGCAGGCCGATCCCCCCGACGACGCCGGGAGCGTCGTCCGGCAGCACGTCCTTGCCGAGCAGCGCCTTGGTGATTCCGGCGCCAAGCACATCCGCCACTTCCGAGACCTCTTCGGCGGCTCCCCGCGCCCCGGCGCCGATCAGGATCGCGACCTTCTTTCCGTGATTCAACACGTCCGCGGCGGCTTGAAGATCCTCATCGGCCGGCACAATGTTGGGAACCGTGTAGCCGATCCCCGAGAAGGTGCTGCCGTGCTGGCGCGGCGGGGCTTTCACCTCGTCCATTTCCTGGACG
This sequence comes from Phycisphaerales bacterium, assembly GCA_039679525.1. GTDB lineage: Bacteria > Planctomycetota > Phycisphaerae > Sedimentisphaerales > Anaerobacaceae > PLanc-01. The sequence goes on from JBDKUU010000786.1 coordinate 8,600, forward strand.
TCGTTCGGCAGGATGATGCACGTGACCGTGCTCTCGCCCATGGCGATCCGGATGCCCCGGTCCACGAGGTGCCGGATCGAGGCGGGCGTGGAGGCCATGTGCACGTACGCGCCGGCCACGTCCTTGAACAGCGAAATCAGGTCGACTTCCTGCTGGTATTCAGTGCCCAGCGCGGTGGTCGCCTGCTGCCCGACGATCGCCAGGACGGGTTGATGATCCATCTTGGCGTCGTAGAGCCCGTTGAGCAGGTGGATCGCGCCCGGACCGGAAGTGGCGATGCACACGCCGACCTCGCCCGTGAACTTCGCGTGGGCGCAGGCCATGAACGCCGCCATCTCTTCGTGGCGGGACTGGATGAACCGGATCTTGCCGTCGGCCCGATTCAACGCCCCCATGACTCCGTTGATTCCGTCGCCGGGAAACCCGAACACCCGCCGAACGCCCCAGTCGTAGAGTCTCTGGACCAGGAAATCACTCGCGGTCTTGCCCATACGACAACCCCCTTTCATCAGCGGGCCGGATCGATTCTCGGGCCCGTCTCGGTCGAGTTCTTGTTTCTTGCGCTACGGGCGCTCACTCCCGAGGGTCCGCACGTAGCTGACGATATACCATCGCTTCTGAGGATCGATCACGTAATCGAGGACGGGCTCGTGTCCGATGCCCGCGAGCATGGCGCGATACAACTGATCGTCGGACATCGCCTGAATCCGAGGCTGCGATAGAGGCGGCGGCGCAGGTATGTAGCTGCGGCCCACGGGCCCCGTCACCTCGCCTTCCTTTCCATGGCAAAAGGCGCAGTAATAGCCGTAATAGACGCGGCCCGTGGCCCTCGTTCTGTCGTTGTCGGGAAGCGGATTGCGAGGCGGAATCTCCGCCGACGCAAGCGACACGGCGACGATCCCCTCCGACGGCGTCGGCATCACCGCTTGATAAGCCACGTACTTGGGCTGAATCCGCATCTGGGGCCCCGAGAACATCAAGTACAGGGCCGTGGTCGCCACGCCGAGGGCAATGAAGAAGAACACCGCCCCGCCGATCCACTTCAGTCGGCG
>JBDKUU010000787.1:0-6270 GCA_039679525.1 Phycisphaerales bacterium
CGATTCGTTTGACACAAGTGAGACTCGCGGCGACCCCGAGAGACAATCCGCCGCGAGGCCCGGCGGGCGTGACATTGCTCCACCGCGCCCAATCCACGGCGTTGTACATGGTAAGTACTCGCCGCGGGTTGAGTCGTTCGCGAGAAATGCGAATTCCCCGGCTCGCATCGCTGACCGTGATCACTCGATCGGCGAGGGACTGCGTGGCGCCGTCGAGCAGGCACAGGAGGCGTCCCTTCCACATGCCGAGCCCGTGTTCGTGGTTCACGAGGACCGGCGTCGGCGACAGCAGCCTGGCCCCGCGAGCGGCCAGGTTGGACAACGTCATGTGCGAATGCACGACGTCCGGACGGATGCGCCTCAGCAGTCTCACGAAACGAACCCATCCCGCAAGGTCCGCGTGGGACTTGATCCGCAATGCGTGGACCGTCGTCCGGGGGTGAATCAGGTGTCCGGCCATCGGACCGGCGGCCTTCAGAACGACGATGTGAACGTCCATCGTGTCGGGCAGGGCATTCACCAGATTCACCAGCATGCGTTCGGCTCCCCCTCCCTGGAGCGTGCTGATCACGAAGGCGACTCTCATACCGGAACCTCGCGGAGGACGGCCGGCCTCTTGCCCCGGGGACCCGGCCGAATGTCCTTGACCTTCTCGAATACAACGGAGGTGTCGCCGACCTTGTCGCGAAGGGAGCGAAGGAACGGGACGAACTCCCGGTCGGGGATCGCTCTTGGCGAAACGTACAAGACGCGCACCCGCGACGGCGACACGAGGCATTGGGCCATCTGAACGGTCTGTGGCAGCGTCTTCAGTGCGGTGGACAGGCGGCCCACGTAGCGGCCGTCCGGCCCGATGATCACATCGTCCATTCTGCCCACGATCTCGGAAACGACCAGCGAGGAAGGCCCGCCGGCCACGTATCGGGCCAGATCGCCGATGTCGTAGCGGATCAAAGGCATGAAGTGGCTGTGGAAGCTGGTCACGACCATGCGTCCGATCTGGCCTCGCCGGACGGGCCGATCGTCCGCATCCAGGAGCTCGACCAGGCCGGTCTCCGGCAGCAGATGTTTAAAGCCGTCGCCGTCGTCGGCCAGCACCGGGGCGAACTCGCTCGATCCGTAGTAGTCCAGGGGACTGGTCCCGAACGCTTTTTCGATCAGGTCTCTCTGGTCGGGCAGCAGGGTCTCGGCGGTGACCAGGATCGCCGGGATTCTCGGGCTCTGCTGTCGGCAGGCCAGCATCAGGCGGGCCAGGGTGGCGACCGCCGACGGGTATCCTTCCAGAATCTCCGGCTTGTAGGCCCTCAGCGTCTCGGCGTACCGGCCCACGGTCGCCTCGGACATGTGATAAACCGACAAGAACAGATGGTTATGGATCACGTCGCGACGCGAAATGCCGTCGGCTGCGCCGGTGGCGATATCGGCGCCCAGGAAGCGAGCCCAGCGTTTTGCGGGGGACATGCCGAATCGCTCGAACCATCGCCAGATCGCGCAGTACCGATCGCGCAGGTCCCTCCGCGAGATCACGCCATGAATCGGCGTGCCCGTCGATCCGCTGGTCTTGAACGGCTGGCTGTTCGATCTTGTCACCTTCCGGGAGATGAAGTACGCGGCCTGTTCTCTGAACACTTCCTTACGCACGATGGGCAGGCTGCGGAGAACCTCCTCGATGGGAGTGCCCTCCGTGACCTTCATGGATTTCGGCAGCGTGTCCGCGTAGTACGGGCAGTCGTTCCTGGCCGTATCGAGCAACTCGGCCAACCACTGGGCGGGACTGCCGGCAGGTCCCGGCGGCGGCGAACTCGGCCGACCCCGCAGGTAGCCGAACTTCCGCCACAACTGGCGGCAGTTTCTCATCGTGACGGCCGCATTCTGCAGCGGAACCGGCAACCGGCGATAGAGATGCGAGATCATCGGATTATCTACCTCCAAACCTGCTTGACCAGCCGGGCGAATCCATCCAGGACGTTGGACCGGCCGCGTGCGAGTTGAATGCGGAGAAAGGCCGTCTGGCCGTGTCGAAGAGGAGTCCCCCGCAGAGAGAGTGTCCCGGCCAATCGGCGAATGGCGCCGGTGTCGCTGCCGAACTGATTGAGATCTTCGCCCTTGCTGATGAGCGAATAGCCCGTTTCTTTCGCTTTCTCTACGGCGGCCTCGCAGACTCCGCCCCCGGGCCAAACCAGGCCGAGGATCTGTTTCTTGAGAAGATTCTCCAGCGTCGCTTTGCTGGTCGCCAACTCGTCTTCGACGCGGGTCTCGAACTCTTCCTGCGTCTCGTACCGGCCCAGGGCCTCTTCGCCCCCGAGTATCTTCGCGGCCTCCATATGATCCATGCCTTTGTCGAGACACTCGTCATATTCGGCGGATCGGAGGAAACGTCTGGCTTGAAGGGATTTGGCGTGCCGGAGAATGGGCGTGCCCGCGGGGACTTCTGCCGCCCATCGTTGAGTGAGCCAGGCGTGCTTTCGTTCGGGCCATCGATTCCAGTGCAGCCACGGAGCGAAGACCCCGGGCTCGCCATGTCTTGCGGCCAACTCCGGCCCGGCTTCATACCACGTGTGCGTCTTGGCATGGGACTGAATGTCGACGAGGCCGGAGGCTTCCATCGTCCGCATCTCCGCCGCATTCAGATAGCCCCACCAGTCGGTCCTGTTGCCCCGGCCTGTCTCGGCGACGAAGGGACGCGGCTCGTTTCCCGGGTCGATGAAGTCGGTGCTGACGAGGACGGAGTACTTCAGGCCGAGCCTCGCCATGATGGGGTAGACCACGGTCCAGTTGTCAAGGAAACCATCGTCGAAGTGAATCATGACGGAGCGCCGCGGAAGCGGGACCTCGCCTCGCAGATGGGCCAGAAGCTGCGGCCAGGTCACGCCGACAAAGCCGCCTCTCTTGAGGCATTCCATCTGCGAAACGAAGACCGCGCGGGGAGTGCTCAGAAACGCCCAGGGATGCCGCTCCGGGTGGTCGGCGACGCTGTGATAATACAGAATGGGGAGGAATCTCGTATGCATCGGGATTGGATCTCAACGGATCGCTTGGGGAGTTCGTCGCATTCCCGAACCTTCTGCCGGGAGCAGACGACGCTGTGTCCTCGCAGGCTGCGCTCCCGCGAGCGTCCGCGGAAGCTCCATGACGGTTGCGTTTCTTCTCGGGCACGGCGCCGCGACGCTCGTCCGCGAAGACGCGGCGGCCGCCCATAGCCCGCCGAGGAAGAACCAGTACGGGTTGTTCCCTTCGATCCCCAAGTATGTCATGGCGAACAGAAATGTGACTGCGAAGAGGGACGATATTGCGACCAGACGTTTGTCCGCGAACAACCTGCGGCCCAGGCAGATGAAAGGCATGGCGACCAGGCATGCGTACAAGCCGAGGCCCACCCAGCCGCTTTCGACCCACGCTTCGAGCAGGACGTTGTGCGGGTAGAGGGGTTCGTCCCCATATTGCGCGATGTGGGCGTATCCCCCCAGTCCAACGCCGAGCGGTTGACGCACGGCGGTCGACGCGCTGAGTCGCCAGGCCGCGAAGTGCTCAAGAACGCTCCCATCCTGGACGTCGCCCTGGAGCAACCCGCTGTCGAGGATTCCCGTCACGCTGTTCGTCGCGGCGATGTGAGTGAACGCCGCGGCAGCCGCCAGCGCGACGCCGACGCCGAACAGCAGGAGCTTTCTGCGGTCGAGGCTGAACGCGACGAAGAAGAAGACGCTTACCGCGAAGGAAAGCACCGCGCCCCTGGAGCCGCTCTGAAGGGCCAGGTACAACATCGCCGGCGCGAGCAAGGCCGGGATCAGCAGGGCCGGCCCGACGAAGACTCTCAGGCCAACGCTCACGACACACGCCATGGCGGCCAGGGAGACCTCGCGGCAGAACGAGCAGGACGTGAGCTCGCTGAATTCGCCGCGGAGGACGACGTGTCGGGTGTCGAGGCTGCATACGGCATTCGGGCTGGCAAGCCAGAAGACGAGCACCAGCGTCACCCAGATCAGTCCCGCGCGAAGCAGCGTATCGATTCTCTCCGGCTTGTCCAGCCAGAGGTAGCCGACGATCAGAGGGAGCAGGCCGTTGACGAGCCAGAGCGCGTACTTGCGCCGGGCGTAGTTCGGGCAGGGGGAGACGAACATCTCCAGGGCGAACCAGAATACCAGTGCCGCAATCAGCAGGAGGAACGCGGCTGCTGTTCTGTTGCTGCGACCGAACGCGGCGAGCAGCCCTTCCTCCAGCCGCCGCCACCGGACGAACAGGACAAGACAGGACACTGCGATGGTGTACGCGATGAACGGAAAAGGCACGCGCGTCCCGACAAACAGTTCGACGGGAAGGGCCGCCAGGTACAGCCCGGCCACGAGGAACGCGCCGATGGACTCCATGATCCCATCCCCCAACGGGTTCTGTCGAGCGATGCTCGGCGCGCAGGCCGCGCGGCATTCATGCGGCGGGACGCGTGCGATGCCAACACCCTGCGGCCTCTGAGTCAATTCCATCATCACTGAAGCTCCGACACAGTCTGGAGCGTCGGCGTCATCGTGCGTTTGGGCCGCGAGGGTGACTTGCGGCTCGCACGGACGTGCGCTCGTACGTGGTCCAGAATGCGTTCTACATTGTGCGTGTAGGTGTAGTTCGACCGAACTTCCCCTCCCAGACGGTTTCCCAGGCGTGCTCTGAGTTCCGGGCTCCTCGCCAGGCGGACGATTTTCGCGGCCATGTCGCGGGACGACGATGGGGTGAACAAAAGGCCGTTGTCCCCGTCGCGGATCACGTCGAGAATCGGCGACCGGCGGGGCATGACCACCGCCTTTCCGCACGCCCCGTACTCGAACAGCTTCATCGGGGAGCAGTAATCGGTGCTGTCCGGCATTACGCAGACGTCCATCGCGTGGATGAACGCCGGGACTTCCTCGGGCGCAACCGCCCCCGTGAGGATGAAGTCCTTTCGCACTCCGTGGCATTCAAGCTGTCTCTCGAATCGCGCCTCCTGGCGGGCATCGGCGAAAGGACCCACCAGGAGAAACACCGCGTTGCGGACGCTGCTCTTGACCGCTGCGAATACCTCGGGGAGAAGATCGTATCTTTGCCAGGGACGCATCGTCCCGACGAAACCGACGACAAACGCATCCGGCGAGACGCCCAGCTTCCGTCGTACGGACTCGTCACGGCCGGCATCCGGAAAAGACGCGAGGTCCACGCCGTTGGGCAGGACGAGGATCTTGTCGCCGGGGACGCCGAGGCGGACGAGGTAGTCGCGGAGATATCGGCTGACGGTCACGACGGCCGTTGCCAGCGTCCCCACGGTCGTCATACGCGACTTGAGCAGGGCGGCGTTCCATCGTGACGCATGATAGTGCGGGCTCTCCTCCGCGGGTGCGTGAAACTGCACCGCGTAGGGGACTCGATTCGCACACGCCGCCCGAGCGCAGCCGGCCTGGAACGAAGAGTATTTTTCGAACACCAGCGAGGGTTCGTAATCCGCGATCACTCTCTGGAGGTCGCGGCGAGTCCGCTCATCGTGCCGGAGGGAGTACGCGGCGCGCAGAGCGCTCGACAGCCGCCGCGGGACCGCGGACTGGATCGCCCGATATGCGAATCTGCTGAATCCCCGCGAATCGCGGGCGGAGCCTTCGTCCAGCGGTTCGGGATATCGCCGGACCTCGCAGCCCGCATGGCGAAACGCGTTCTGCATGAAGAGATGGTGGCAGGGATCGCCGGGCCCGACGAGGGATTCTCGCGTGAGGGAGTTGACCACATAGAGCACTTTCATTGAGGACCTTTCATCGACTCGGTTCGATCTTTTGAGTGTCGCGGGGCCGAGCCGCATTACATCGCCGCGACTTGTTCGAGCACCGCCCGCCACCTGCGTTTCCAGAGGGGGAGGTTGAAGCTGACCTCCGCACAGCGCCTCGCCTCGATGCCCAGATCGCGTCGAAGCGGGGCATTCTCGATGAGTCTGCGGAGGGCCGCGTGCAGACTCTCCGCGTTGGGCATCGCCAGGAGCCCGTTGTGGCCGTCGATGATCAGATTCGTGATCCCTCCGACGCACGTGGCGACGACCGCGCAGCCCGCCCCCATGGCTTCCACGACGGACAGCGAAGTTCCCTCGGAGGCCAGCGAGGGGACCACGGCGATATGGTGTCTCCGATGGATCTCCGTGGAATCCTGGGGCAGATATTTCACGATTGTCACTCGCGGCTGGCGGGCGAACGTCTCTCGCAGCCATCTCTCGTCGGGCCCCTCTCCGGCGAAGGTGAATTCGACGACGGGGTACTGCTCCAGCAGCCG
>JBDKUU010000788.1:0-7881 GCA_039679525.1 Phycisphaerales bacterium
TTGGAGCGCCTTCGCATGGGACTGGTGGTCGTTCGTCATCGCCCGATTCATCGGCGGCTTGGCCGTCGGAGGATCGTCCGTCGTCGGGCCGATCTACATCGCGGAGATCTCCCCCGCCGCCAGTCGCGGGCGGCTCGTGGCCCTATTCCAATTCAACATCGTGTTCGGCATCCTGCTGGCTTTCCTGTCGAACTATGTCATTGGCGCTCTGAATCTCGGCGACGCCGAATGGCGTTGGATTTTTGGCGTCGAAGCTTTCCCCGCCGCGGCCTTCATGGCCCTGCTGCTGGGCAACGCGCAGAGCCCCCGCTGGTTGATGACGAAAGGACGCGACGCCGAGGCACGAACAGTGCTCGACCGTCTGGGCATTGAAGACGTCGAGGGGGAACTGGCGGCGATTCGCCAATCGATCGACCTCGATCACCATCGCGTCAATGAGCCCTTCTTTCAGAGACGCTATCTCAAGCCCATCCTGCTGGCCTTCGCCATCGCGATGTTCAATCAGCTCTCCGGCATCAACGCCCTGCTGTACTACTCGCAGCGGATCTTCGAGATGGCCGGCGCCAGCATCAGCGTCGCCCGGCTGCAAAGCGTCATCGTGGGTCTGACGAACCTGGTCTTCACCATGATGGCGATGGCGGTCATCGACCAGTTCGGCCGCAAGAAGCTCATGCTCGTCGGCTCGCTCGGCTACATCATCAGCCTGAGCACCGCGGCTTGGGCGTTTCACGCCGAACGCGGCGGCTTCATCGTGCTGGCCAGCTTCATGCTGTTCATCGCTTCGCACGCCTTCGGCCAGGGGGCCGTCATCTGGGTCTTCATCAGCGAGATCTTCCCGAACCGGGTCCGCGCCCGGGGTCAGGCCCTCGGATCGTTCACCCATTGGTTCATGTGCGCCGCGATCTCCTGGACGTTCCCCATGTTCGTGGGAAAGGCGGACGCCCCCGGCGCCAGCCAGGCCGGCGCGAAAGTCTTCGCCTTCTATGCGGCCATGATGGTTCTGCAACTGGTGTGGGTGCTCGTCGCGATGCCCGAGACCAAGGGCGTGCCGCTGGAGCAGATCCAGAAGAAGCTCGGCATCGAATAGTCCGATCGACGGCAGCCGGCGTCACCGGCCCGCGTTCACCGCGTCAAGCATGGCGACGATGTTCTCCGGCGGGACGTTGGCCAGGATGTTGTGGACCTGCTGGAAGACGAAGCCGCCGCCGGGCGACAGGATGCGGACTTGCTTCTTCACGTGCTCGGCCACCTGCTCGGGACTGGCCCCGGCGAGGATGTCGCGAGTGTCGCAGCCGCCGCCCCAGAACGTCAGATCCCGGCCGAACTCGGCCTTCAGCTCGGCCGCATTCATTCCGGCGCAACTGATCTGTACGGGGTTGATCGTGTCGAGCCCCGCTTCGATCAGGTGCGGGAGCAGCTCGCGGACACCGCCGCAGCAATGGAGCATGACCTTGACGTCGGCAAGCTCCTTCGCCCGTTTCCACATGATCTGGTGACGGGGCTTGAAGAACTCGCAGTACATGCGGGGGCTGAGCATCGGACCCGTCTGCATGCCCAGGTCGTCGCCGAAGAGAATGATGTCGATCGAGGAGCCCACCGCGGCCAGGAACTTTTCAAGATTGGCCAAGTGAATCTCCACGAGCTTGTCGAGGAAGCGATGGGCCTTTCGCGGCTCGCCGGCCAGGAGCATGAAGAAATTGTCGGCCCGGTAGAAGAATTGCCCCGTCTCGAAGAGGTTCCCGCCGAAAAGGCCGATGATCGCCCGGTTCGTGCTCGTGCGGAATCGACGGGCTCCGTCACGGAGCGTATCCGCATCGACAGGTCCCGGCGGGGCCGCGACCCCGGTCCACATGCATTCGCCGAAAGCGTCGGCCAGGATTCCGTCATCGTCGGACTCGGCCAGCGGGAAGTATGTCTGTTCGAAGTACAGCGTGCCGTCGGGCATGTGGGCGAAGACCTTGCCGGAGTTGGACAGGATGACCCAGCGATCCGACCGCCGCTCCATACGCGTCCACGCCGGGATCAGGCAATCCGTGCCGTCAGGAAGAACCCAGGGCTTCCACGAATCGTCGCGAAGGGCGAAACCCCGGCCCATCTCGATACAATCGACTCCGAAGCGGCTCAGCACGTCCTCATCGACGATCGCGAGCTGCTGGATCACATCATAGACGCGAATGGGCTTGGGCGCCAGTCCCAGGTGCTTGCGAAGCTTCGGATACGCCATCGCGGCGATGCCCGAGGAGCGATGCCCCGACAGATCGATCGGGACGCGGTCGGGCTCGATGTGGTTCAACGCCGCCAAGACTCTTTCTCTGGGTGTCATAGCTATTCCCCATCTGGACAACTGCTGCGTCTTCGCAGCGATTCGATTGCGACGGTTCCGGACAGCCTCCGGGGGCCGGGACCTATTGTAGCCCATCTCCCGCGTCCTGACAATTCCTCTCCCGGGACGATGCTTGTGCGCCCGTCCCCGGCAGGCTATGATGGACCGCTGATTCCGTCAGAGTTCGCAGAATGTTCAAGGATTGACGTATTCAGGGGCTCCAAGATGTCTCACACGCATGTCATCCGTCTCGCCTTCCTCGCCCTCGCACTTTCCGTTGACGGGCTTTCCGCCTCCGGCCAGGAACAGGCCTCGACGTCGTCGCTGGCCAAACGAATCCTCGACGACCCGAATCTGCCCGCGGTCCTCGGCAAGGCCGACAGCTTGCTCAAGACCGGATTCAACGCCGGCAGCGGCTACGGCGAGGTGTGGATTCGCGACCTCAACACCTTCATCGAGATGTCGCTTCGCGTGAACGATCCCAAGACCATCCGCGAGGCGCTGCTGACCTTCTTCAAGTTCCAGGGCGACGACGGCAACATCCCCGACGGATACATCCCGAAGGCACAGGCGAACGTCGACTACAAGTACCGCCAGTCGGCCCTGGCCCCGGACCTGCTGGCCCACAAAAACACCGTGGAGACAGACCAGGAGTCCTCGCTGGTCCAGGCGGTGCGAAGATACGTCGCGATCACGAAAGACACGGCTCTCCTCGACGAACAGGTGGACGGCGTGGCCGTGCGGGACCGATTGGCGAAGGCTCTCGACTATGTCCACACGCACCGGTTCGACGAGGCCCACGGCCTGGTCTGGGGCGCGACCACCACCGACTGGGGCGACGTCCAGCCCGAGCACGAATGGGGCGTCGAACTCAACGAGAACTCGCACCGCACGCTGGACATCTACGACAACGCCATGTTCCTGATCGCCATTGATGATTACCTTTCGCTCGTGGGCGACGCAGGCGACAAGTCGACCCGCTGGAGACAGGTGAAGGACGATCTGCGAGCCAACGTGCGAAAGCATCTCTGGGACCCGGACCGCCGCAAGTTCCGGCCCCACGTCTATCTCGAAGGCTCCCCCTTCCCCGAGACGTTCGACGAGGCCGCGGTCTACTATCACGGCGGCACCGCCGTCGCCATCGAGGCCGGCCTCCTCACGCAGGAGGAGATCGCGGATTCGCTCCGCCAGATGAAGGACAACGTCCGACAGGCCGGTGCAAGTTCGATCGGTCTGACGCTCTACCCGCCCTATCCGCAGGGCACGTTCAAGAACCCCTCGATGGGCCCCTATTCCTACCAAAACGGCGGCGACTGGTGCTGGTTCGGCGGCCGCATGATCCGACAATTGACCCGTCACGGCCTCGTCGAAGAGGCCTATCGCGAGCTGACGCCCATGACCAGCCGGGTGCTCCGCTGCGGCGACTTCTACGAGTGGTGGTCGCGGGACAACCAGCCGCGAGGCTCCAAACAGTACCGCGGCTCGGCGGGCGTCCTGGGCGTCGCCATCGTGGAACTGCTCGACTGGGCCAAACAGCATCAGGATGCGCCGGCCGCCGAGGCTCCGAAGCAGAACGTCCTCTGGGAGATCGGCAAGGCGGACGGGGACAACGCGGAATTCGCCCTGGCCCCGCGAGGCTGGGGACAGTACAGAAGCGACGGATTCTACGTCGTCGGCAGTTCGGACTCGAAGAAGGATTGGCCCTATGTCCAGCCCGGCCCATCAGATGCCTGGGCTGGCGCGCAGACACACACCTTCGTCCTATTGTTCGCGATCAAGGCCGCCCCGACGACAGGCGAGTGCCGCCTCGCGGCCCATCTTCTCGACACGCACAGCTCCGGCCCTCCCGCGGTGCGAGTCGAGATCAACGGCAAATCGTTCGAACGGTCTTTGCCGGCCGGAGGAGGCGACGCCTCAATCAACGGCGCGTCGGCCAAGGGAAAGAAGAGCGATTTCGAAGTGGCGTTCCCTGCCGGGACTCTGAAGGCCGGGGACAATGAGATCCGCATCACGACCCTCAGGGGCAGTTGGATGCTCTACGATTCGGTCCAACTGATCGCTCCCGAAGGGCTCGCCCTGGCCGACGTCCAGTCGCGAACGCTGATCGAGCAGGCCAGTCCCATGCGGGCTCTGCGAGAGAATAACGGACAGACGTTCCAGCCGGTCTCCGTGGCTCTGCGGCATTTCGGCGAGGAGGCCGCGGCGAAGATACGTCTGGGCGATGGCCAGCCCGTCCCCCTGCGGCTGACGAAGGGTTTGCAGCAGGTCGAACTGCTGGCTCCCGACGTCCAGAGCGAAACGAAGCAGACGGTGGCGCTCACCGTGGAGGGAAAGATCGTCGCGTCGCGGGAGATCGTCCTGAAGCCGGTGAAGAAGCTGACGGTCTATATCACGCCGCACTCGCACACCGACATCGGCTACACCGAGATCCAGACCGCGATCGAGGCCAAGCAGGTGCAGAATCTCGTGGACGGCATCGCCGCGGCCAAGCGGACCGCGGACTATCCCGAGGGCGCCCGCTTCATCTGGAACGTCGAAGTCCTCTGGGCGGCCGACCTCTATCTGCGGCGGCTTGACGATCAGCAACGAGCGGACTTCCTCGACGCCGTGAAGAAAGGCCAGGTCGTCCTCAACGGCATGTACCTCACCGAGCTGACGGGCCTGTGCCGGCCGGAAGAACTGGTCCGCCTGTTCAAGTACTCGACGGAGTTGGCCGCAAAGACCGGCGTGCCGATCGACTCGGCGATGATCTCCGACGTCCCAGGTTACACCTGGGGCACGGTCACCGCGATGGCCCAGGCGGGCATTCGATACTTCTCCGTCGCGCCGAACTACTTCGACCGCATCGGCACGATCCTCCGCGACTGGGAGAACAAGCCCTTCTACTGGGTCGGTCCCGACGGACAGTCGAAGGTCCTGGTCTGGATACCCTTCTGGGGCTACGCGATGTCGCACCGCTACGGGACGATGTCGGCCAAGCTCGTCGAGGATTTCTCCGACGGCCTCGAGAAACGCAATTACCCGTTCGACATCGCCTACGTGCGATGGAGCGGCCACGGCGACAACGCGGTGCCCGACCCGGCCATCTGCGAATTCGTCCGCGACTGGAACGCGAAATATGCCTGGCCGCGATTCATCATCTCCGGCACGAGCGAAGCGTTCCGCGCATTCGAGAAACGCTATGGCGGACAACTGCCGCTCGTACGAGGCGACTGGACGCCCTATTGGGAAGACGGCGCAGGCTCTTCCGCTCTGGAGACCGCGATGAACCGCGCCAACTCGGACCGGCTCGCGCAGGCGGAGACGCTCGTTGCAATGCTCCGACCGGCCCAGTACCCGGCGGCGGCCTTTGAGGACGCATGGGACATCGTGCTGCTGTTCTCCGAGCACACCTGGGGCGCCTGGTGCAGCGTCAGTGAGCCGCAGCGCAAGGAGACTCTGGAGCAGTGGGAGATCAAGCGAGGCTACGCCGAGGCAGCGGACAAACAGTCTCGCGACCTGCTGGCCACAGCGATAGGAAGTGCCGATTCTCACGGATCGAAGGCAATCGACGTATTCAACACGCTCTCCTGGTCCCGAACGGAACTGGTGACCGTGCCCAAGGCGCTCTCCACGGCCGGGGATCGTGTGATGGACGACAAGGGCAGGCCGGTCCCGTCGCAGCGACTCGCGTCTGGCGAGTTGGTTTTCCTCGCGAGGGATGTGCCGCCTTTTGCCGCACGGCGTTACACTCTGGTCTCCGGCGCCGTGCACGTCATGGGTCGGGCCGTCGCCAAGGGCCCGACGCTCGACAACGGCGACGTCCGTCTCCGCGTAGATGAGAAGACCGGCGGAATCGTCGATCTGACCGCCACCGGCCTGGACGGCAATTTCGCCGACACGAGCAATGGCGAAGCCCTGAACGATTACCTTTATTTGCCTGGGGACAATCTGAAGGATCTTCGTCGCAACGGCGACGTCACGATCCGCACGGGCGAGGCGGGTCCTCTCGTGGCCTCGCTCATTATCGAGTCGCCCGCCCCCGGCTGCCGCAAGCTCGTGCGGGAGCTGCGAGTCGTCGCCGGCCTCGACTATGTCGAAATCGTCAACACGCTCGACAAGGAGCGGCTCCAGGCGAAGAGCTACCACGCCAAAGAAGGCAAGGAGAGCGTCAACTTCGCGTTCCCCTTCGCGGTGCCCGACGGCGAGGTGCTCCTGGACGTCCCGCTGGGCGCGATCCGTCCGGAGGCCGATCAGATGCCCAGCGCGTGCAAGAACTGGTTCACCGTGGGCCGCTGGGCCGACGCCTCGAACAGCGATCGCGGCGTGACCTGGGTGACGCTCGACGCTCCGCTGCTCCAGGTGGGCGGAATCACCGCCAACCTGCTGAACTCGCAGACCGATCCGAACGTCTGGCGTGCCCACGTCGAGCCGACGCAAACGCTCTACTGCTGGGCGATGAACAATCACTGGGGTACCAACTATCGCGCCTACCAGGAGGGGCCGACCGTGTTCCGGTTCGTCCTGCGGCCGCATCGTAAGGCGGACACGGCTGAAGCGTCACGTTTCGCCACAGGCTTCAGCCAGCCGCTGATCGTCACGCCGGCCATGGGCAAGAAACCCATCAGCAAGCCGCTGCTGGCGGTCGAGCCCGCGAACGTCCTCGTGACCTCGTTGAAACCCAGCGACGACGGTCGCGCGCTGATCGTGCGTCTCTTCGGAGCGTCGGGGCAGCCCCAGACCGCGCGACTCAAATGGGCCGGCCGCAAACCCCAGTCCGTCTTCCTGAGCGACGCGAGCGAACAAGCCGGCAAGTCGCTGGACGGCCGCATCGATGTGCCCGCCTGGGGATTGGTCACCGTGCGTGCGGAGTTCAAGCAGTGAGGCGGATCCTGGGTCTGATGTTTGCGTGCGAACTGGTTTTCGCGACGTCGGCGTCGGCCGAGGTCCGCGAAGTGATCGTCACCTTCAAGACGCACTTCGACATCGGCTACACCGACTTGCCCGGCGTCATCGTGGATCGGTATCGCACCACGATGATCGACCAGGCCATCGACGTGGTCGACCGAAGCCGGAGTCTGCCGCCCGAACAGCAGTTCGTATGGACGATCCCGGGCTGGCCCATGAGCAAGATCGCCGAGGACTGGCCCGGCCAGATATCCGATCGCAAAGCCAGAATCGTGCAGGCGTTGAAAGACGGCCGATTCGTGGTCCATGGACTGCCGTTCACGATGCACACGGAGTTGCTGGAGCCCGAGGATCTCGTACGAGGGCTGGGGTATGCCTCGCGATTGTCGCGGGAGCTCGGCCTGTCTCTCCCGCGGGATGCCAAGATGACCGACGTCCCCTCCCACTCGTGGATTCTGCCGACGCTGCTCCGTCACGCCGGCATCGACTTTCTGCATCTGGGCTGCAATTCGGCCAGCAGTTCGCCCGACGTTCCGCCGCTGTTCTGGTGGGAAGGGCCGGACGGCTCCCGCCTGCTGACGATGTACTCCGCCTCGGGATACGGCACCGGCCCAGTTCCGCCTGCGGATTGGCCCTATCGGACCTGGTTGGTCGTTCAGCACACAGGCGAC
>JBDKUU010000789.1:0-15297 GCA_039679525.1 Phycisphaerales bacterium
CGTGATTGCGCAGGAACATGCCCCACTGGCAGTTGGTCGGGATGTTGAGGCTCTGGTCGAGGATGTCGATGATCGGGAAGCGGTCCTCCATCCGCATGGCCATGAACAAACGCGGCATGATCGGAAAGTGGAATGCCATGTGACACTCGTCGCCCTGGCCGAAATAGGCGGCGGCGTCTTCCGGGCACTGGTTCGCCTCGGCCAGGTGCATGCGGTCCTTGAAATTGCGGTCCACGGGGGCTCGCAGCTCCTTGAGAAAAGCGTGCGTCTCCGGCAGGTTCTCGCAGTTGGTCCCTTCCCGCTCGAAGAGGTAGGGCACCGCGTCCAGCCGCATGCCGTCGATCCCCATGTTGAACCAGTAGTCGAGCACGCGGAGAATCTCGCGGCGGACTCTCGGGTTGTCGAAGTTCAAGTCCGGCTGATGGCTGTAGAACCGGTGCCAGTAGTAGGCCTGTGCTGCGTCATCCCAAGCCCAGTTGGAGTTTTCGAAATCAGTGAAGATGATCCTCGCGTCGCGGTACTTGTCCGGCGTATCGCTCCAGACGTAGAAGTCTCGCCAAGGCGAACCGGGCTTGGCCTGCCGGGCCCGCTGAAACCAGGCGTGCTGGCTCGACGTGTGGTTGATCACGAGTTCCGTGATGACGCGGATATTCCGCTTGTGGGCTTCGCGGAGGAATCGTCTGAAGTCCGCCAGCGTGCCGTAGTCTGGGTTGATGTTCAGGTAGTCGGCGATGTCGTAGCCGTCGTCGAGCAGGGGGGACGGATAGAAGGGCAGCAGCCACAGGGCCGTCACGCCCAGCTCCTGGATATAGTCCATCTTCTGGATCACGCCTTCGAAGTCGCCGATCCCGTCGCCGTTGCTGTCGAAGAACGACTTGACGTGAAGCTCGTAAATGATGGCGTCTTTGTACCATAAGGACTGATCGGTTTGGGTCTGCGAATCGGCCAACGGCGCTCACCTCTCACATGAAGTAGTCAAAGTCGCTCTCCCGCCGCATCTTCCGGTATACGCGGAGAATGTGGCCGGGCATAACCTGCGGGTCCAGCTCGATGTAGTTCGACTCGCCGTGCCAGATGTACTTCTCGTTCGTCAGGAGGTCGTGGGCAAGAAAAGGCTGGCGGGGGTCCACGCCCATTTCCTTCAAGGGCAGGCGAATCCAGCCGGACTGGCGCCATCTCGGGTCGATGTTCACGATGGTCACCGTGACGTTCGACTGGTCCTCGCTCGTCTTGACATAGCCCAGGATGGCTTCATTGTCGACGGGGATCAGCTCGATTTTGCGGATGCTCTGGAGCGACGGATTCTCCCTGCGGATTCGGTTGATCCTCGCGATCAACTCGCGCAGGTTGCCCCGGGCGTCCCAGTCCCAGTGCTTGATCTCGTACTTCTCCGAGTTGAGATATTCCTCTCTGCCGTCGAGGGCCTCGTTCACGCACAGTTCGTACGCGGGGCCGTAGATGCCGTAGCTGGCCGAGAGGGTGGCCGCCAGGATCAGGCGAATGATGAACGCAGGTCGCCCGCCGTACTGGAGGTACTCGGGCAGGATGTCCGGCGTGTTGGGCCAGAAGTTCGGCCGCATGTACTCGCCGATCTCCGTGTGCGCCAGCTCGCGGATGTACTGCTCCAGTTCCCATTTGGTGTTGCGCCAGGTGAAGTACGTGTAGGACTGGTTGAAGCCGACCTTTGCCAGCCGCTGCATCACCTTGGGCCGCGTGAAGGCCTCGGACAGGAAAATCACATCGGGATAGTCCCGGCGAATCTCGCCGATGAGCCACTCCCAGAAGACGAAGGGTTTCGTGTGCGGGTTGTCCACGCGGAAGATGCGGACTCCCTGATCGATCCAGTACAGGACCACGCTCTTGAGTTCTTCCCAGAGCTCGGACCATTGCTCGGTTTCGAAGTTCAGCGGCAGGATGTCCTGGTACTTTTTTGGCGGGTTTTCGGCGAACTGGACCGTTCCGTCCGGCCGCCAGCGGAACCATTCCGGATGCTCGCTGACGTAGGGATGATCGGGCGAGCACTGAAAAGCCAGATCCATCGCGACCTCCAGCCCGTGCTCGGCGGCCTTGCCGATCAACCGCTTGAAGTCGTCGAGCGTCCCAAGCTCCGGGTGGATCGCCTTGTGACCGCCCAGCGACGAACCGATGGCCCACGGGCTGCCGGGATCGTCGGGGCCGGCTGCGATGGAGTTGTTCTTGCCCTTGCGGCTGGTCTGGCCGATGGGGTGGATGGGCGGCAGATACAGCACGTCGAAGCCCATGCGTGCGATCTCCGGCAGCAGTCGCTCGCAATCGCGGAACGTGCCGTGGCGGTTCCCGGCCTGTTGTGCGTGGGCCGTCTTGATCGTCGAGCGAGGGAACAGCTCATACCAGGAGCTGTAGATCGCCTTGGGACGGTCTACGATTACGGCGAGCGTCCTGGCGTACGTCGCGGCCAGCGATCGGTCGGGGTAACGATCCATGATCGCGGTCAGTTCATCGCCGAGAGAGAGCTCGACCGCTCGGTCAAGCTCGCCCGGCGTGTCCAGAAGCTCCGCCCATGCGGCCAGTTTCGTCGCATCGACCTCCTCGGCCAGTCGGGCCGCATCCCGCAAGAGCCCGGCGCCGACCTTCAGCTCAATGCCGACGTCCTGGGCCGCTTCGAACTTCTTCTGGAGATCGCTCTGCCAGGTGCCGAAGCGATCCACCCAGCCGCGGACTGTGTAAAGATAGACGCCAAGCTCCGTGACGAGAAAGGAGGCTGACCACTCGTCGTTGACCTCATAGGCCATGGCTCGCACGGCCCATTCGCTTTTCTCCTTCTTTCGGTAGAGCAGTTCCACGCGGATGCGGTCGTGCCCGTCGGCGAAGGCATGCGCAGCGACGTTGACGGTCTCGCCGATCGCTCGCTTGATGGGGAATTGGCCGCCGTCCACTTGCGGGCCGACGTAATCGACCACAACGCGTTTTCTCCCGTCGTCACGTATCATCGATGACTGCTCCACGTACCTTTCACAGATCATATCGGATACGGAGAACGGCCCCAAAAGTTTCCCCGAACGCGACAACGGATTTTTCTCTCTCGACTTTTGCGGAATGGGATTGCCTGCCCCCCAAGGGATCGTCCCATAACCCCCGGCGAGTCGTTCCCCGCACCTTCGCTTCCCGATCCGCTTGTTCCCCCGGCGATTCCTCAGTATACTCTGGCGTTACTCGTATTGCATAAGGAACAAGGATACATGGGTAAACCCAAGGAAGTTCTGCGGATGCTCGTGCCGAGCGCGACCGTGTTCTTCTCCAGCGGCTGCATTATGATCCTGGAGCTGGTCGCGTCGCGTCTGGTGGCGAGGGATCTTGGATCGTCGCTGTACACCTGGACGTCCATCCTCAGCATCGCGCTGACGGGCGTCCTGGTGGGCGGCTATGTCGGCGGACGGATCGCGGATCGCCACCACGCTCGGCGGGCCCTGGCCGTGCTGTTCGGCTTGTCGTCGGCCGCCTGCGTGGGCATCATCATCGTGAACAACGCCGTCGGCGGCTGGTCGTGGTTGTGGCGGATGGGCTGGCCGGCCCATGTGTTCGTCCACGTCGTATTGGTTTTCCTCGTGCCTTCGGCCCTGTTGGGGGCCATTGTTCCGGTTGCGGCCAAGATGGCCCTGGACCAGGGGTTGCCCGCCGGACGCACGATCGGCAACGTCTACGCCTGGGGGGCCGGCGGCGCGATTGTGGGGACTTTCCTGGCGGGGTTCTATCTGATCCCCACCTTCGGCAGCGTGCGGATTCTCTGGGGCCTCGGAGCGGCCCTGCTGGCTGCCGGCGTCGTCTACTGGCTCAGTTGCTGGGTGCTGTACGTCTGGGCGATGATCTTCGGGGCATTGCTCCTGATGGGCATGGCCCCGGTCGAGTGGGCTCAGGAAGCGGGAGCCACTGCCCTCCTTCGCGAGCCGGCGGACCCGAACGTTCTGTATGAGAACGACACAGCCTATAGCCATGTGACTGTTCGGCGGATCTCCCAGCGCCCTGACCGTCGGGCCTTCATGCAGGACAAGCTCACGCGAAGCGAGGCGATCATGGGCGACGCGACGAACCTGCAGTACTTCTACATGCGGGTCTTCGCGGGTCTCACGCATGGGCTGAGCCGGGGCCGACAGGATCTGTCCTTGATGGTCATCGGGAGCGGGGGGTATGTGTTTCCGCAGTACCTCAAGACGACGTGGCCCAGCGGCCGGGTGGAGGTGGTCGAGACCGATCCCGGCGTGACCGAGGCGGCTGTGGCGGCGTTCGGGTTCGACAAAGGCACGTCGATCCGAATGATCGACCAGGATCCGAGAGGCTATGTGAATCAGCTCCTGGTCGGCAAAGAGCCGGCCCGACGTTACGATTTCATCTACGAGGACGCTGTCGACGACTATTCCGTGCCGTTCCAGTTGGCGACGCAGGAATTCGCTGAGAAGATCGCCCGCCTGCTGACCGACGACGGCGCATACCTGATCAACGTGGTCGACGCGTCCGACAACGGACGGTTCGTCGGAGTCGTCGCGGGCACGGCCAAACAGGCGTTTCCTCACGTCTACGTCCTGACGGGCGAAGGCGGCCTGCCTTCTCTTCGAAACACATTCGTCGTGGTCGCGGCCAAGCGGCCGATCGATCCCGCCTCGGTCCTCAACGAGTACAACAAGCACCTGGAGTTCCGCGTTCTGAGCGAATCGGAAATGGACCACCTCCAGGAACAGGCCGGCCACGCGATCCTCACGGACGACTTTGCCCCGGTCGACCACATGCTGGCGCCGGTCGTGCGGCGAAGCGCCGCGGAGATCCTCGCCGGTCGATGGTTACCGGAGGCCGAGAGGCTCCAGGCTGCCCACGAGTACGAATCGAGCATCGAGAATTATCGGCAGGCCATGGGGCTCGATCCCTCGCTGACCCTGAATGCCTGGAACGAGATCGGTCGGATGTACGAGGCTCAGAATCGACAGCAGGAAGCCATCGCGGCCTTCCAGGAGGCCATCATGGCCGGCAAGGACGCTTGTGGCAAGCAGACCGCCGTCGGCGAGGTCCACATGAACCTCGGCATTCTCCTGGAACACATGAAGAAGTCCCAGGAGGCCAAGGAGCAGTTCGGCAAGGCCGCCGAATGGTTCCAGATCGAACTGCAGGAGAATCCCGGGGCGGTCGTCGTCTGGGCCTGGCTCGGGGACATGCAGGCGATGATCGGCGAATTCAATCAGGCGTCCGACGCGTTCGAGAAGGCGGCGGCCCTGGAGCCGTCGAATCCCAAGCATTACGAGAAGCTGGCTCGGGCGCTCGATCACCAGAAACGCTACAGCGAGGCGATCGTCGTGGTGAACAAGCACATCCGCCTGCTGGAGGGTCGGGGCGACCGCGAGGCCGCCGGCCAGCTCAGGCAGTACGTCGAACTCCTCGAATACCAAAGGGCCAAACAGCCGAAGTGAGCCCACCTCTCAGTCCAACAGCCCGTTCAACACCAGCGTCGCCTCCTGGCGCAGGGTCATGGTTTGCTTGGGAGCGACCGTTTCATAGCCAAACTGGAGACTCTATCGGGCCGGCGTCTTCGCGTCCTGCCCCGCGGCCGTCCGCGGAAGGTGGACCCGAGGGACGACGCGACATAGGAGTGAAAGACAAATGGGCTGCGTCCCCGGCATCATGGTGTCACCTGGGTCCGACACCCTAGCCCCTGCTGACGACCTGACTCTCGCTGAGAATTGCGATCAGTAGTCTTTGAATCCCCGCATCCACGGCGGCCAATCCTCGGGTTTTACGCCACCGGCCTTCGTCCACGGTCCGGCGGTGTTGAACTGCCGATGCCATTTCAGCGTCCACATCTCTTTCAGCCCTACGGGCCGGGCGGACCAATCCAAGAACAGGGTATTGAGACTGCCATTGTGACGATTGATACACAAGCCTCCGCCGGGGCCGGAAGGCTCCGTCTCGCGTGGACGAGTGTCTTCGCTTGTCATTCCACACGTTGGCCATGCTGCATCCAGAAGAACCGGTATGTTGTTGAACCTTCTCAGTGAGAAAAAATCGGTCTCGGCCGGCCTGCCCATGGATGAGCCTGGTCCATTGAATAGCGGAGTGAACACGTTCACATTCAGACCGTAGCTTCCCCGAAATACGGGGGCCGGTTTAATGATCTCCCACGCCGCAAAAGTCCCCCCGCTATTTATCTCCAGGTAGGGAGCACTCAGCCCCCCCTTTCCAGTCGTCTTAGTCGCCATGGGGCAGCAGACGGCCCCTTCCGTCTGCACGCCGTGGTATCGTATGTGCGCGTTGGGATCGGTCTTGGCGTTGATGTGCAGTCCTCGCAGAAGCGACAGGCCGGGGCATGGATCCCCCGGCCCGCAAGGAAACCGCCCTTCGTGATCCTCCAGGTACAGGGCCAGGATCATTCCCCATTGTTTGACGCGAACACCGCAGGCCACGGCTCTCGCCTGATCCCTCGCACGATGAAGAGCAGGCAGGAGCAACGAGGCCAGGAGAGCCACCAACGCGATGACGACCAGAAGCTCGATCAGAGTGAAAGCCTGTCGATGGACGGTCGAGGAACGAGGCTCCGTGATTGGACGTCGCATTCCGAAATCGTGCCGCTCAACCTCATACATCGTATCCGCCGACTCCATCGCCGTCACCTCCCTTGGTCGCCAGCGTCTGGCTCGCTCGGTGATTTCAAGGACTCGTTTCTCGCTCGTCAATCCGACCTCCGGTTGTCCGCCATCTCGCTCTACGGAGACTCATCCGATGAATAACCGAGTCTGCCCCAGGTAGCCCGCTGCAATCTCTGGAGATCATACAGGCCGTCCTCGGTCTGAACCTCATGATCGGTCTTCTCCAGTCGTTCTTTGAGTAGACCATTTGTGCGGTAGGGCACCACGACCCTGCCCGGCATGTGGGTGGTTTCCCGGCTCTTCCACTTCCAATACTCCGCATGACCGTCCGCCATGGAGAGCGTCAGACCATTGGCATGATGGATCGGAGGCGGGCTGTAGTGGTGCCATTTCGGATACAGATAATACACATAGAAATCAACTTCATTGACCGCTGACTGTCCTTGGTCCAGGAAGACCGCTCGCGCCGACGGCCCCGGATTGACGATGTCTGTGAGCCAGGTGAGCTTCAATACGGTGCCGCCCGTCCGCGTACCAAACGTCACCAATTCTGTGGGGTCGCCTTTCCGGGATGCCTCCGTCCCTTCCACCGCTCCGCTTGCGTTGGCTGACGGAACTGCCGCGTACGTCAAGAGATGGCCGGTCCGCCCACGCGGGCAGCGATAGATGTCGATGTTTCGCAGGTAAGGCCAAAGTGTCCCTTTCTGCGGGTGTTCAATCAGCGCGGACCGAGTCTCGCCAAACCAGAAAGCCCGACCGGCCCACCCGTGCAGTGTACGCGACCCTGCGATAGCCAGACTCATCGCATTTCCTCTCGCGAGTTTGCCGTCGTGGTCGTCGGCATAAGCGATCCAGGCTGTGGTAAGCTGACGAAGATTGCTCAGACACACCATCCGTTGGGCCCGTTCTCTGGCTGTGCTCATCACCGGGATGAAGATCGCCAGCAACAACGCAATCACCGCAATCACGACGAGAAGCTCGATCAGAGTGAACGCATTCGAATTGACGATCGATGGTGGATCATGGACCATTGGACGCAGGCCTTGGTCCTGGCCTTGGCTCATCTTCTGTCCTGTAACCGCGGATTCCATGACCATCACCTCCCTGGCATTCCGGCATCACGAGTGCCCGGTGTACCGGAGAATTCCTCTCTCGCCGTCTCCAGCAACGCGCCCAAGAGGAAGGAGAATTGCGTGATGAGACCTTGGGCTGGGCCACTCCCGAACAACACCAGGGCGGATAGAATCCAGAGGATCGAATCCAACCTCGCCCACCCACGTCGTCTCCCTCGATGGCGCATCGCTTTTCGCCTCTATCTTCCGAAGGTCTCTTCTGTCGGCGGATTCCCAAAGGAGGTTCCGCCGCCGCTGATTCAAGACCGTATCGTCGAAGCAGTCGTTCTCAGTTGCTCAAGTCTCAGCTATTGTCCATTATAGCTCACCCCACTCCGCGAATCCGCAACAGAAAGACGAAAAGAATTCGAATTTCTTCATTGGACCAGGCGAGAGGAATGGACGAACCGCAGCGGCAGGATGCGTCGTTCTGGCATCATGGACGTGCGGTCTTCGTGAAGACCAGGGATTGGGTCTCGCCTTCGGTCTTGTCGGTGGACAGGTCGGTGGATTTGCCGTCGGCGGTGGTGACCGTGTAGTTCGTGAACATCGTCCACTCGACCTGCCAGGTGTCCATCGAGGGCGAGACCACGCCGCACAGGATGTCCGTGCTGGAGCCTTCGATGAGGTCGGGGGAGGCGGGGACTCGGACGTGGTCCATCGTGACCTTGATCGTCAGCATGCGGGCGGCCGGGTCGTAGTGGACCGCCCAGGGGCCCGGCGTAAAGACCGCCTGCTCGCCCGTCTTGGTCGGGATGGCGGCGGTTTGGCCGGGAACGATCCTGGCGCGGCCGAAGCTGATGACCGCCGAGGAGATGCGGCCGTTGGGCTCGATGACGAATTCCCATCCGTGGCGGTCCGATTTCCACAGGCCGGCCAGGGCGGCGGGGAAGGGCGACCCGTTCTCCGTGCCCACGGTCACCGGCTTGGCGGGCTTATCCTGCGGCGCGGCGCAACCAGCCATGCTCATTGTCGCCATGCCCACCAGCATCACGAACGTCCACAGAACCTTCATGCAGGCGAATCCTTTCCATGACTCCAATCACAATCAACCGACGGCATTGTACCACCATCGCCGCATGCGGGCAAAGAAAGGACTCTTCATGGAATTGCAGGGACAAACGGATACGGATTCCGACGGCCCGACGCGCAGCGTCGCTTTGCACCGAGGGCGTCGGGAGTTTGTCGCTTTGGGGGCCGCCAGCATGGAGGGGCGTTGCTCGCCCCCTTCGCAGAGTCCCTCCCCGCGAGCGAACGCCTCGTTCGCGTTCAAGCCGGAGGCCGCAACGCGATGAACTTCCCTTGCACGACCGTTTCGGGCGTGCCGCTCCAACGGATTCGACGATCCCCGCAGTCTCGTGATGAACAAAAAAAGAGAGGCAGGTCCTGAGACCTGCCTCTGTGAATACCTTCTTCCGACGGTCGTCTTATTTGCGGCGTCGCAGGAGCAGACCGCCGAGACCCAGCAGGGCGAGGGTCATCGGCTCCGGGACCACGTTGATCGTGCACTCGTCCAGGACCGTCTTGCCATCGTCGGCGTAGAGACGCAGTTGGGTCGATCCCTCGCCGACTCCGATGACGTGGACGAGGATGTGATCCCCGGCCGCGATCGCGGGACTCGGAGGGAAACTGACTGTCGTGAAGTTGTACCAATCGCCGAAGTCCGGCCAATACTCCATCGTCGACATGCCGCTGGGATCGCCGGCCGGCGTGAACTCCGGGGCGCCGTCGAACGTGGCGACGGCCGGGGTCTCAATCGCCAACCAGCCGGAGTAGGCGCCGCCCACGCTGTTGGCCACGGTGATCGTGACCTTGTCCCCGACGTTGATCGGCTCGGACGGCACGCCCACCAGAGTCAGATCGGCGCTCGCGCCCGAAGCCAGAATCAACGCCAACACCAGAGCAGAACACGTCTTCATCATTTTTCTCCTTCCGTCCATTCGTTCAGGCTTCCAAGGGAATCTGCATCCCTGAAACCGAAGAACAGTCCCTTGTTCGTATCCGGCCCAAGCCTGATGCTAGAGTAGCGGGTTAAGGTACCAGATTCCCGCCGCAATCGCCGGGCACACCAGCGCCCTGGGGAGCTTCCTTGACGAGCAGGTTGGCTGCCAGGATGTTCAGGTCGGTCGTCCCGACGCGGTAGAAGCCCTTGGCGGCCGAACCTTCCACATCGTGTGCGAAGTCGGCGCAAATGCCGTTCTCGACCGCGGCGATGCCGGGACCGAACGGGGGCTCCAGGACCTTCCAGGCGGCCAGCAGGGCGGCCCGGTCCTTGTCGCCAACGTAATGGTAACCCTCCTGGTCGGAGCCTTCCGTCAGGCCGTCCGCGTCGCCGTGGCACTGCCGGGGATAGGCCCAGCAGGCGGGCTTCCCAACGGCCACCCACTCGGCGTAATCCGGATGGGTCGTCGGGAGGAGGTCCGCCGTGGCGGCATCGCCACCGCCGACGGCGATGTTCGTCGCCTGCTGCAGATCGACTGTCGCGGCAACGTCTGGGTTCGTCAGGACGACGCCCCCGCGGGCCTCGTTCAGCGCGATGGTCACGCTGGCCGGCTCGCTGAGGGTCAGTTTGAACAGCGTACCGCTGGTGGGCGGGGCGTTCGGCGAATCATCCCCTGTGGGGTAATACAGGGCACCCATCTCGACGGTGATTCCGTTGGTGCCCAGGCCACCGAGAGCGCCGGGATCGCAGGGATCGGCGACGGGCGTGTAGCCGTTCGGATCCCAACTGACAACTTCGCCCGTCGTTGCGTCGACGGTGATATAGCGGCCGAAATTGCCGGGGAAGATGCCGTAGCCGGGCTTCTGAGCGGTGCTCTCTCCGCGGATGAAGTCGGAGATCGCCACGATCTTGCCCTTGTTGACGGTGATGTCCAGGGCGAAGGCCCTGACTCTCTCCCCATCCGTCGCATACTTGATCGCGGCCGTGGAGCCGCTGGGCTCAACGGTGATGCGCACGGCTGCCATCGCCGGGGTGGTCAAAAGAAGCGCTGCAAGCAACAAGCTCAGCTTCCTCATGATGTAACCTACCTTTCTCTTTTCTTCTTCGTTCTCTGATCTTCTTCTCTTCTTCTTCGCAGGGCGAGACACCCCGCAGGATCTTGGTCTTTGTTCGAGCTTCCTGCACCTGCCAAACATCGCCAGTGCCCGTTCGCAAACCGTCGCCGCCGGGGGACATGCAAACAGGCCGACCGGGCCCGCAGGATGGGCTGGTCCGAATCCGTTATGGCTGCCGTCCTCCTTTCCCGCCAATAGGCGAATCCGCGTGCGGCCGCAGCCGCAGGCACTGTTCCGCGATTGTACAGGTCTGCTGCCAAGGTACCATAAATGAACGGGAAAATCAAGTCCAAAAGAGGGTGACGGGCCTTCGTGGCTCCCTTCGCGACCCCTTCGGACAATCCCTTGTCCGGCAGCGGCGCCACGGCAAATCCCTCCGCGGCGCATCTCCGTTTGCTTGAAGGTACCCCTGGGATTTGGCCAAGGCAAGGGAAAAAAGGCCTACTTCGGCCGTGGGGGTCGCGACGGAGGGGGGCCGGGCGTCGCGTCGGACCAAGGGCTGACGGCCGCCGCGACCTGGGTGGACAAACGAACCCAAATACCCCAAAACACGCGCAGAAAGGCACCTTTTTGTGGCAACTGAGGCGGGAGAGGATGGCCGGTCCGATTTCCAGCCTCCTCCATGTACGACGGCGGGCTCTTATGGTATGCTCGTATCATGCGTAATTTCCTTACGGGGCGGCTGCCGTTTGTCAGACTCTGCCTGCTGGCCAGCGTGGCGTTGCTGTTGCTGGTGGGGGTCCTGACGATCTATGCGATCGGCAACCCGGTCGAGCACAGTCCCGCCGACATCAAGGACATCGCAGAGAACGCCGGCCTCTGGAAGAAGCAACTGGTCTTCGTCGCCTTCGGACTGGTGGGGTTCGTCGCGGCCAACGTGGTGAACTACCGGCGGCTGGGCGAACTGAGCTATTGGATCTATGGAATCGTGCTGGCCCTGTTGGTGTATCTCCTGGCCAGCCGGTTTGTCACGCTTCCCTTTGCCGGGGCCAACCGCAACGACGTCCACCGCTGGCTCGTGTTTCACCCCTCGCTGCCGCAGGTCCAGCCGTCGGAGTTCTGCAAACTGGCCTACGTGCTGGCTCTAGCGTGGTACCTCCGCTATCGCAGCAACTACCGCAGTTTCGGGGCCCTGATCGGCCCCTTCGTGCTCACGCTGGTGCCTGTGGGGCTGATCCTGATCGAGCCCAACCTCGGGACGGCGATGCTGATGATGCCGGTGTTCTTCACGATGCTGTTCATCGCGGGGGCCCGGCCCAAGCATCTTGTGCTCATCATGCTCCTGGCGGTTCTGGTCAGTCCCGTGATGTGGCTCAAGATGCGGACCTATCAGCGGGAACGAGTCAGCGGAGTTCTGCTGCAGAGCCAGTGGGTCCGCCAGAAGGCCGAACAGTCGCCCGCGTTCAGCCGGCTCCTCCTCGACGCCAAGTTCACAGAACGCCGGTGGCAGAACGAGTGGGGCTATCACCTCATCCGCTCGAAGTTCGCCATCGCCTCCGGCGGACTGACCGGGCGGGGGTTCGGACGCGGACCCTTCCTCAAGTACGATTTCCTGGCCGAGCGGCACAACGATTTCATCTTCCCGGTGATCGCCCACCAGTTCGGCTTCCTGGGCAGTCTGCTGTTCCTGGGTCTGTACGTCGTGCTGGTCCTGTGCGGGCTGGAGATCGCCGCGCACAACATCGATCCGTACGCCCGGCTGGCGGCCGTGGGGATCTCGGCAATGTTCTCGGTTCAGGTGCTCGTCAACGTGGGGATGACGCTGGGCATCATGCCGATCACCGGGCTGACTCTGCCCTTCGTTAGTTACGGCGGATCGAGTCTCCTGGTCAACATGATGGCCGTCGGCCTGCTCAACAACATCGGCCGCTGCCGCCCGTTCAGCGTCGCCCCGAGGACGTAGCCCGAGGACGTGGATTGATCAAGGGATTCCGTCAAATCGTCGTCCTGACCGCCCTGAGCCGGGTTCTGGGCATGTTGCGCGACATGGCCTTCGCGTACTTCCTCGGGGCCGGCGGCCTGATGGACGGCTGGGCCATCGCGTTCAAGATCCCCAACCTGGCCCGGCGGCTCTTCGGCGAAGGGGCTGCGGCCTCGTCCCTGATCCCGGTCTACAGCGAGCAGTTGCACCAGGACCCACAGAAGGCCAATCGCTTCGCCATGTCCGTCGTCACGGCGGTCTTCCTTCTGTTGGCAGGCGTCACCCTGCTGGGGGAAGCGTTCCTGTGGCTCTATTACCATTTTCTGGCGGTCCAGGAGGGGGCTCGGCTCAAGGTCGCGTTGACCGGCCTGATGCTGCCTTACATGGTCCTCATCTGCGTCGTGGCCATCCTGGGGGGCATGCTGAACACCCATCGGCATTTCGCGGTCCCGGCCGCGGCCCCTGTGGTGCTGAACGTGTTCCTCATCGCCGCGCTGTGCCTGGGCAGTTGGGTTCTCCGCCTGCCGCAGCGCACGACGGTTTTCATCGTCTCGGCGGCCGTCGTGCTCGCGGGGCTGGTGCAGTTGGCGATGCAGGCCCCGCCGCTCTGGAAGCTCGGCGTCTCCCTTCGCCCGGCCTGGGATGTGCGGTCGGAGCCGTTTCGCCGGGTGCTGATCCTGATGGGGCCCATGATCCTGGGCCTGACTGCCACGCAGATCAGCACGCTGATCAACGACTTCACGGCCCTGTGGCTCTCCGGCTCGGTGGAGAAGGGCGAGTTCTTCTCCCTGCTGGGCCACGCGATCCGGTACCCGCTCTGGGAAGGGGCGGTGTCACACTTGTTCTACGCGCAGCGGCTCTACCAGCTTCCCTTGGGCCTGTTCGGGGTCTCCCTGGCGACCGCCATCTTCCCCGACATGAGCGCCGATGCCGCCAAGCGGGACTTCGACTCTCTCGGCCGGGCCATATCATGGGGCATGCGGTGCACCGTTTTCGTCGCGGCGCCCGCCACCGTGGGACTCTTGCTGATCAGCCGGCTTGTCGTGGCGGTCATCCTGGAGCGGGGCCAATTCACGCGAGCCGACAGCGTCGCGACCGCCGTGACGCTCTCGTTCTACGTGCTGGGCCTGGCGGGCTACTTCGCCCAGCAGATCCTGACGCGGGCCTTCTACTCCCTCCAGGAATCGAAGGTCCCGGCCCGGACCGCCGTGATCGCGGTGGCCATCAGCCTGGTTCTGAACCTCGTCCTGGTCTGGCCCCTGGGCAGCGGCGGCCTGGCGGCTGCGACGGCCATCTGCTCTTATATCCAGGTGGCGATGCTCGCGTCGGCCCTCCGGCGGCGTCTGGGCCCGGGCGTGCTCGCCGGGATCGGGCGGGCCCTGCGCGACACGGCGGTCGCCACGATTTGCATGGCCGTGGCAGTGTGGGGCGTTCAACGCCTTCTGAGTCAGTCTTCCCATCTGCTCTCTCTGGGGCTCGCGGTGTTTGCGGGCACGCTCGTCTTCGGAGCAGTCGCCTGGGCCCTTCGCATCGAGATGCTCTCGCTATTCCTGGGTAGAGGCCGCCGTACCACCGCCTAGACGGCAGAGTGGAACCCGCCGGAAGTGTCCGGAATCGGGCGCACGGATTCGAAATCGGACACGCGCGAGAGGATTGGTCGTACGCCGCCCGTCGAGAGCGGGGCTTTCGAGCTTGTAGGGTGGGTTCTCAGCCCCCGCGGGGAACATCCAAAGGGCGTCTCTCCTGGCACGATCTTTGCATGGCCTGTCTGCGAAGATGGTGCAAACAGGAGAAGCTCATGGAAACGTTGTGGCAAGATGTTAAGTACGGCCTTCGGATGCTATTGAAGAACCCCGGCTTTGCCTTTGTCGTGGTTCTGATTCTGGCCGTCGGGATCGGCGTCAACACGGCGGTCTTCAGCGTGGTCAATGCGGTCCTGTTCAGGGCTTTGCCCTACGATGAGCCGGACCGGATCGTCAGAGTCTGGGAGGGAAAGAAGCAGCAGGGGATCAGTCGGATCGGCTCATCGCACCACAACATCGACTACTGGCGCCGCAACAATCAGGTCTTCGAGTCCATCGCGGGCATGGAGAACCGCCGGGTGTACGTCACCGGGCTCGACAAGTCCTATTACGTCAGGGGCATGGCGGTCTCGGCCTGTTTCTTTTCGCTGATGGGATCGGAGCCCGCCTTCGGCCGCGCATTCCTGCCTGAAGAGGAGAAGGCGGGGGGCGAGCAGGTCGTGGTTCTGAGCCACGGTTTCTGGCGGGACCGCATGGGCGGCGAGCCGGCGGTCCTGGGCAAAGATCTCACCCTGGACGGAAAACCGTACAGGATCGTCGGCGTGATGCCCGCGAGTTTTCGACACTCTTTGAAGCGGGACGTGCCCTTTTGGATTCCCCTGGTCCTGAAGACGGACGAGCGATCGGGAGGCACCGGGGTGGTGGCTCGTCTCAAGAAGGGCGTCACCCTGGACCAGGCGCGCGCGGAAATGGTCCTGGTGGAGGCCCGACTGATGGAGGAGGAGTCGAAGGACAGCTCCGCGACCACAATCGAGGTGGAGTCCTTCATCAACGATGAACTCGGGGGCGACCGCACGTTG
>JBDKUU010000790.1:0-7252 GCA_039679525.1 Phycisphaerales bacterium
CGGATTTCGAGCTTCGAATTTCGAATTTATCCGTTTCCGTTCTCTGTCGTTGAGTGAGGTATAGTCTTGTGTTAACTGCTCGCGAAATCCGAAAGAGTTTCATCGACTTCTTCCTGAGCAAGGGGCACACCTTCGTGCCCAGCTCCCCCATCGTGCCGCACGGCGACGAGACGCTGCTGTTCGCCAACGCAGGCATGAACCAGTTCAAGGACATTTTTCTCGGACTGAGGACTCCGGACGTTCCGCGGGCGGTCAACAGCCAGAAGTGCCTCCGCGTCAGCGGCAAGCACAACGACCTCGAAGAAGTCGGCATGGACACCTACCACCACACGTTCTTCGAGATGCTCGGCAACTGGTCGTTCAACGACTACTTCAAGGCCGAGGCGATCTCGTGGGCCTGGGAGCTGATGACCAAGGTCTGGGGCATCAATCCCGACCAGCTCTACGCGACAGTCTTCGCGGGCGACGAGAAGGACGGCATCCCGCGCGACGACGAGGCCGCGAAGCTCTGGACGAAACTGACGCCCATCCCCGCCGAACGCGTGATGGCCTTCGGCAAGAAGGAAAACTTCTGGGAGATGGGCGAGACCGGGCCGTGCGGGCCGTGCAGCGAGATCCACATCGACCTCGGGCCCGACCGCTGCGATAAGAAAGGCGTGCCCGGCCACAAGTGCCGCGTCAATGGCGACTGCGCCCGTTTTATCGAACTATGGAACCTCGTGTTCATCCAGTACAACCGCCAGACGTCGGGCGCCCTCGTGCCGCTGTCGGCCAAGTACATCGACACCGGCGCGGGCCTGGAGCGAGTCGTCCGCGTCCTGCAGAACAAGCAGAGCAACTACGACACGGACCTCTTCATGCCGATCATCCAGGCGACTGCCAAGATGAGCGGCCACAAGTACACGTCCGTGCTCGGCAATAAGACCGATAATGCGTTCCGCGTCATCGCGGACCACAGCCGCACGCTGGTTTTCGCGATCACCGACGGCGCGACGCCTTCCAACGAGGGCCGCGGCTACGTGATCCGGCGCATCCTCCGCCGGGCGGCCCGCTACGGCCGCGAACTCGACCTGCGCGAGCCGTTCCTCTACAAGCTGGTGCCTGTCGTCGTCGAGTGCCTGGGCGAGGCGTTCCCCGAGATCCGCGAGCGGGCGGAGTACGTGGCGACCGTGATCCAGTCGGAAGAGGCGGGCTTCGGCCGCACCCTCGATCGCGGCCTGGAGATCTTCAACACCGCGGCCTCCCGCGCCGCCGGCACGAAGGCCAAGACCCTCAGCGGCGACGACGCCTTCCAGCTCTACGACACGTTCGGCTTCCCGCCGGACCTGACGCAGCTTTTGGCCCGCGAGAAGGGTTTGAGCGTCGACATCGACCGGTTCAACGAGCTGATGCAGGAACAGAAGGAGCGGGCCCGCGCCGCTCAGAAGACGGATTCCCTGCTGGCCGGGCTCGCCGACAGCGACCTGCCGGCCACGGAAGATCTGCACAAATATCGGACCGACCGCTGCGACGCGAAGATTCTCGGCTGGATCGATTCGAGCGGCTTCAAGAAGGAAGGGACAATCCCGAGCGGGGTCGAGATCGGCCTGCTGCTGGACCGCACGTGCTTCTACGCGGAGTCCGGCGGCCAGGTCGGCGACACCGGCGTCATCAGCGCCAACGGCGGCCGCTTCGTCGTTGAGGAGACCATGAAGGTCGGCCACGCCGTGGTCCATCGCGGCAAGCTGGCCGAGGGCTCGCTCAAGGTCGGCCAAGCGGTCGCAGCCGTGGTCAGTCCGGACCGCAACGCCACGAAGAAGAACCATACCGCGACGCACCTGCTCCAGTGGGCGCTCCAGCAAGTGCTCGGCAAGTCGGTCGCACAGCAGGGCAGCTACGTCGGGCCGGACTACCTGCGGTTCGACTTCACGTATCGCAAGGCCCCGACGGCCGAGGAATTGGCCAAGATCGAACGGATGGTCCGCGAGAAGATCGCGGAAGACCTGCCCGTCACGTGGGTCGTCCTGCCCCGCGAGGAGGCCGAGAAGCTCGGCGCGATGGCGCTGTTCGGCGAGAAGTACGGCTCCGAGGTCCGCGTCGTCTGCGTCGGCGCGCCGGACGAAGACCACATCGACGAGGCGTTCAGCCGGGAGTTCTGCGGCGGCACGCACGTGGACCGGCTCGGCGTCATCGGCGGCATCAAGATCTTGAAAGAGGAGAGCGTCTCGGCGGGCGTCCGCCGGATCACGGCCCTGACCGGCCAGGCGCTGACCGAGCATCTCGAAAAGGCCGGGGACATCGTCGAGCAGCTCACGAGCCTGCTCCAGATCCCCGCGGACAAACTGACGGAGCGGATCGCGCAGATCGTCGAGGACAATAAGAAGCTGGTCAAGCAGCTCAAGACCGCGTCGAAGGCGGGCGGTCCCGACACGATGGCCGAAGCCAGGGCGTTCCTGGACGCGGGAAAGAAGATCGGCGAGGCTGCGGTTGTCGTCGGGCGGCTCTCGACCACGTCGGTCGACCGGGCCCGCGAGGCGATCGACATGCTCAAGAAGAAGGCCAAGTCCGCCGTGGTCGTCCTGGCCTACGAAGAAGAGGGCAAGGTCATGCTGCTGGCGGGCGTCACCGACGACCTGATCAAGAAGATCAAGGCCGGGGACATCGTCAAGACGATCGCCCCCATCGTCGACGGCGGCGGCGGCGGCAAACCGCAGATGGCCCAAGCCGGCGGCAAGAACCCCGCCAAAATCGACGAGGCCCTCGCCAAGGCGACAGAGATGATCCAGACGGCGCTGGGCGCGTGACTCCGCGATTGGCGGCCTGTTCCTGTAGACGACGTTGGATTCATGTGCTCGCGGAGCATCCATGATCCAGTTTCGGTGCGGACATTGCGGGGCGAAGCTCAAGGCGGCCGACACGAGCGCCGGCAAGACACAACGATGTCCGGCGTGCAAGGCCGCGGTCACCGTGCCGACGGCGAAGCCGACGCTGGATGCCGACCTCTTCGACATTGCCCCGAAGAGACCAACGCCGAGCGTGACTCCCGATCCGCCCGACACATCGCCCGAACCTGCTGAGCATCCACCCGAACCCCAAGACTATGCCGCGGACGAATCCAGACTGCCATGGCCCGTCGACGCGCTCGTGTATCCGCTTCGGCCGATCAGTCTCCTCCATCTCGCGACGCTGTGGCTGCTGCTGTTCTATGCCTGCCCGAAGATCATGAGCATCGGCCTGGGCGCCGAGTACGTTCCGTTCGTGTACTCGATCCCGATCGCGTACGCGGTCTACTATCTCGCGGAGTGCCTTCGCGACCGGGCCGGCGGTGGGCGGCACATGCCGGACTATTGGATTTATCCGGGCGAGCTGAACAAGTGGGGTTTCGTCACGCAGACGTTCGAGGTGCTCGGCTGCGTCGCGATGTGCTTCTGGCCGCCGGCGGTGTACTACGTCGCGAGGGAACAGGCCGACTGCATCTACTGGCTGCTGATGGCGGGCGGGGCGTTCGTTTTCCCCATGCTCCTCTTGAGCGTCGTGCTGTTCGACTCGTTTAGTGGGCTCCATCCGGCCCTGATCGGCGGCGCGATCCTCCATACGTTCATCCCGTACAGCGGAATCGTCGCGATCCTGTGCGGCATCTCGCTGCTGATCGTCTCGATGGGCTTTCGACTGAACAGCTTCTATCCGCTGCCGCGGACGGACTTTCTGCTCCGGCTGCCGCAGCTCTATCTGCTCTTCGTCGCCATCGCGATCCTGGGCGATTTCTACCACCGGCACGAGGACAGGCTCGGCTGGGACATCTGACGGCCGTCACTTCTCCCGACGAATCGCGACGCTCCTTGCGTGGGCGGTGAGCCCTTCGGTGTCGGCCAGCCGAACGATGTCGTCGGCCGCGGCGGCGAGCTCGTCGGCAGTGTACTCGATCAGGCTGATCGATTTGACGAAGTCGTTGCTGGTCAGCGCGCTGGAGAACCTGGCCCGGCTGCCGGTCGGCAGCGTGTGGCTGGGCCCGGCCCAATAGTCGCCCACCGCCACCGGCGCGTTGGGCCCGATGAAGATCGCCCCGGCGTTGGTGATTCGCCCCGCGACCTCGCGGCTCTTAGCCCCGCACTGAATCTCCAAGTGCTCGGACGCGAATTCGTCCGCCAGGCGAACCGCTTCATCGAGATCCCTCACCACGATCACGCGACTGAACCGCTTCAGCGACTGCGCGGCTTCCGCGGCGCGAGGCAGCGTTGCGAGCTGCTTCGACAACTCATCGAGAATGACCTGCGCCAGCGGCTTCGAATCCGTGAGCACGACCGCGCTGCTGTCGACGCCGTGCTCGGCCTGGCTGAGCATGTCGGCCGCGACCCACGCGGCGTTCGCCTGGTCGTTCGCGACGACGAGCACCTCGCTGGGCCCGGCGATCGAGTCGATGGCGACGTAGTCCCCGGCCACGTGCCGCTTGGCCGCCTGCACCCACTTATTGCCCGGGCCGACGATCTTGTCGACTTTGCGGATGGTCTGCGTGCCGTACGCCAGGGCCCCGACGGCCTGCACGCCGCCGAGCCGGTAGACCTCGTCGATCCCCAGCTCGTGACAGACCGCGAGAATCACCGGGTGAATGCCGCCCTGGAACCGCGGCGGCGAGACCACCGCTATCTCTTTCACGCCCGCCACCTGGGCCGGCACGACGGTCATGATCACGGTCGAAGGCAGCGGGGCCGCCGCCCCGGGCACGCACACGCCCGCGCGCCGGATCGGCGTGTATCGAATCCCCGCGCCGTGCGAGAATTCCGAGCGGCCGCCGATGAAGATCCGCTGCTGATAGGCCTTCACGTTGGCGATCGCCTTGCGAAGCGTGGCCAGGAGCCCGCGATCGATCGAAGAGTGCGCCTTGGCAAGGTCCTGGGCTGACACGCGGAACTCGGCGGGCCGAAGCTCCACGCGGTCGAACTGCTTCGTGTACTTCGCGACTGCGGCGTCCCCCTGCTCGGCCACTTCGCCCAGCACGCGGCCCACCGTGCGGCTCTCTTCGCTATCCGCGCCGGCCAGTCGCGCGAACTGGAGCATCTCGGACCGCAGCTTCGCAAAGCCCGCCTCGAAGCCGGCGTCGCGTGATGAAAGTAGAATGTCCTGCAACGATTCGCTCATAGTCTCTCACCTGCCGAAGTTGCCGTAGTTGTAGACGGGCGCCGCCCGCTGGAGCAGGAGGTACTGCCTGCCTTTGAACTGCGTGACGAGCCCGGCCACGTTGAAGCGAACGGGCTCCATCGAGCTGCGCTGCAACTGCTGAGCCTGCTCCAGCGCCGCGCACGGCAGCAGCTCGTATTGGTCCTCGCTGACGTTCCAGCCGACAGCGTACGGAGCGAAGTAGAAGCGTGGACGCGTGGAAGCGTAGACGCGTTGACCGGGCGACGCTTCCACGCTTGTACGCTTATACGCTTCCACATCCGCAGCCTCAATGACTCCCACGCGATTCGCGAGCATGCGGCCCAGGTACGCCTCCGGCTGCTTGGCCGTCTGGCCGTCCGACGGCTTTCGCAACGGCCCGCGAACGGGCCGGCCGTTCTTCAGTTTGGCCAGGATCTCCGGCGGAATCGCCAGATCGGGATCGGTCGGCACGCTGCCGGTCTTGACAGTTTGCTTGCGACCTCCGGCCTCCGGCTTATCGCTCTTGAATTTGCTCAGCGGCAGGAAGTACGTCGCCAGGAAAAAGTTGGCCCCCTGGTACCGCGTGACCTGGCCGGAGAGCCTGTATGCGGGCACGAAGCGGTCGTTCACGTCGACGGTCAACTGCTCGAGGACCGCCGAGGGCAGCAGCATGAACCGCGTCCCCGAAGCCACGCGATACGTCTGGCCCTTGACCTCCTCGGTCAACTCGAACCACCACGTGTCGTTAGCATCCACGTGGAGCAGCTTGCCGTCGATGGCGTTCAGCACGGTTGCCTCGGGCAGAGCCTTCACCACGACCGGCTGCGCGCCGAGCCCTGCGACGGCCAGCGACAGGACCAACGCGGCCGCAACGATCCTCGATTTGCCTCTCATGATCCCAGTCCCTCCCTGATCAATCTCGCCACATCTTCCGGCGTCTCGGCGAAGGCCACCGCCTTCACGCAACCCGGATCGTCCTGAGCCATCAAGTCGACCAGCGGCCGCCAGAATCCGCCGGCCAGCACGATCGGCCTGGGGTCCCCAACGCGTTGGTGGGCGTTGGGGAGCCCCTTGCCCGCGTCGAGAAATCCCTTGTTCTTCAGCTCCCAGACCATCGCCAGCTCCAGCAAGGTCCCGGTCCCGCCGGGCAGGACGACGAACGCGCGGCCCAGCTTCACAAGCGTATTGAGCCGCTCGTCGAGCGAGCAGGTCGTCATCTCGCGCGTCACGTACTCGTTGGCGACGCTCCTTTTGAACGCCGAGCATGTCACGCCGATGACCGTGCCGCCCGCCTCGGCGGCGCCTTTGGCCGACGCCTGCATGATGCCCTTGTAGCCGCCGTTGGCGATGACGAAGCCCGCCTGCGCCAAGGCCCGCCCCACCTGCTCGGCGAACCCGTACACAGGCTGGTCCGGCTTGACTCGGCCCGTCCCGAACACGCTGACGACGATCTCACCCATGCGCTTTCCCACGCGTGAAGCTGAGCAAGCCGCCCGCCAACAGGATGTCCCTGTCCCTGGTCGAGAGCTCCAGCTTGCCGACGAACTCGAACGAACCGTCGCTCTTGCGGATTGTAACCTGCTCGCTGCTCCGGATCGCGCCGAGCAGATCGTCGATCGTCAACTCGTCGCCCGCCTGGAGCCTGTCGTAGTCGGCGGCGTTGGCGAACCGGATCGGAACGATGCAGAAGTTGATCAGGTTCGCCCGGTGGATTCGCTCGATGCTCTTGGCGATCACGGCCCGCACGCCGAGGTACATCGGGCACAGGGCCGCGTGCTCGCGAGAGGAGCCCTGGCCGTAGCTTTCGCCCGCCACGACGATGCCGCCGACGCCCTTGGCCTTGAGGGCCAACGCCCGCTCGGCAAAGGTCGGCTTGCCCACTTCGTTGAAGCAGTTGAACACCACTTTGGCGTATTCCGGCACGTTCGAGCGGAGCTTCAGGTGCGTGCCGGCGGGCATGATGTGGTCGGTCGTGATCTTGTCGCCGCACTTGAGCAGGACTTGGCCGACGAGCTTTGCCGGCAACGGCGTCGGGGCTTCCGGCACGACGATCGTGCTGCCCCGCAGAACCTTCGCGGTCGCAGCGACGGCTTCGTCCAGAGGCCGCTCGACCATGCTGTCATCGATCTCGAACTCC
>JBDKUU010000791.1:0-13639 GCA_039679525.1 Phycisphaerales bacterium
TTCTCCGAGGCAACCGGGTGCGCCGCACCCTTTGTGCTGGTGGCTCCGAAGCGATAAACTCCCGCCGGGCCCGGCGGAATCCGGATCGGTCCGCTTCTTCCGATTCGCCCTTGATTGGGGGAAAGAGCAGGAATGGTGTGCACGGCACACCCTACGCTGTCGCCGCGACGATGTTGCGGCTGTGACTGATTCTGCGACGGCGGCATCATTTGCTTTGTGTCTTTGTGACTGTGTGTGAGCGCCTTTCTGAAGTCCGCCCTCTGCGGCTCCGCGTCTCTGCGCGAGGAAAAGTAAGACGGTGGACGGAGTCCACCCTACCGCTGTCGCCGGATCGTCAGTCCCCTCTGTCCGCCGCCTCCGGCCTCCGGCCTACCGCCTCCAGCCTTCTCCCGCCCCTCCGGGGCCGTCCTGGTCCGTATTGCGGGGACTGAATATCGTGTGTTGCCTGGCAAGCACCTTCAGTGGAGAAGCCGCAAGTTCTGAAACCAGGAAGGACTCTATTTCACGCAGTGACGCAGGGACGCTGGGAAGAGAAGGTAAGAACGTAAGAAGGAAAGAAGGCAAGAACACCGCCGCGACCGGCATTCCGCGCTTCTGCCTTCCCGCATTTTCCCCCTCCGTTCCTCCCTGCGTCACTGCGTCTCTGCGTGAGTCCATCTTTTGCCTTATTTTCGGTTTTTATGCAACATACAGGTATCCAGAGGCGTCTACTATTAGACAAGGGACAGCGGCGACGGTCCCTGTTGAGTCTCAGGCCATTCTTGACGTACTTCGAAGCTTCTTGGGGCTCCTGCCCAAACCCTGGTGTTTTGTCTCGACGATCCGATACGGAGTTGGAAATGAAGCCACAGAGGTCACAGAGAACACAGAGAAAAGCAACGACGCGGAGGGCAGAACATTTGGCGTCCCTTTTGCCTTCTCCCTCTGTGGACTCTGT
This sequence comes from Phycisphaerales bacterium, assembly GCA_039679525.1. Classification (GTDB taxonomy): domain Bacteria; phylum Planctomycetota; class Phycisphaerae; order Sedimentisphaerales; family Anaerobacaceae; genus PLanc-01. The sequence goes on from JBDKUU010000791.1 coordinate 938, forward strand.
GCCCTCTGTGGCAAAACTGCTATTTCAGCTCTTCGGCGGCTCATCGATCTTCTTCGCCTTACGCCAACAGCAGATCGGATCAGTCCGGCGGGAAGACGGTTGTGCGAAACGAAGCCAATTCGGGACAGAGGAAGAGCGAGGGTTAGTGCTTTGTGGATAAGAGATTACGATAGATCAGGTACGCAAACGAACTCGAAAGAAACGAAGCCAATTTCGACGGCGTCGGGAGTCCCGTTTCTGATCCGCGAATTGGGTTCGTTTGTGCGGCGGGGTTGCATTCGGGGGCGAAGCTGCTAAGATGGCCGGCCGTTGTGGATTGTGCTATGTGCCCTTTTGACAAGGAGATGTCATGAACCTTGATTTCTGCCTCTATATGCCTACGCGGGTCCTGTTCGGATGCGGGAAGCTGGCCGAGTTGGGGACTACGGCGTTCCTGCCGGGGAAGAAGGCTCTGGTCGTCATTGGGGCCTCCGGGGCGATGAGGAAGAATGGCTACCTCCAGCGGGTCCAGAAGCTCCTCAAGGACAACGGAGCCGCTTCCGTCGTCTTCGATAAGATCCAGCCGAACCCGCTGGTCGAGCACGTCGAGGAAGGGGCCAAGATCGCCCGGCGGGAGAAATGCGACTTCGTCCTGGGCTTGGGCGGCGGCAGCACGATCGACACCGCCAAGGCCATCGCCGTGATGGCGAAGAACCCCGGCCGGTACTGGGACTATATCCTGGCCGGCAGCGGCAAGGGCAAGACGCCCGCCAAGGGTGCCCTGCCCATCGTCGCGATCCCGACGACCGCGGGCACCGGGACCGAGGCCGACCCCTGGACCGTCATCACCAAGACGGACACGAACGAGAAGATCGGCTACGGCAACGCCTTCACCTTCCCGAGGCTATCCATCGTCGATCCCGAGCTGATGGCGAGCGTGCCGCCGGCGCAGACCGCCTATACCGGCATGGACGCTTTCTTTCACTCCGTCGAATGCTACCTGGCCAACTGCAATCAGCCGACCAGCGACCACCTGGCCCTGGAGGCGGTGAGCCTGATCACCAAGCACCTGCCCATCGCTGTCAAGGACGGCGGCAATATGGAGGCCCGCACCAAGCTCGCCTGGGCGAACACCGAGGCCGGCATGTGCGAGTCGTTCTCCTGCTGTATCTCGCACCATTCGATGGAGCACGCCCTGAGCGCGTACTTCCCGAACGTCCCGCACGGGGCAGGCCTGACGATGCTCTCCGTCGCGTACTTCAGCTACCTGGCGGAGCGAAACCCCAACCGCTTCCCCGACCTGGCGAGGGCCATGGGCGAGAAGCTCGACGGCCTGTCCAAGAAGGAGCAGGCGATGGCGTTCATCGCGGGCCTCAAGAAGCTCATCCGCAAGGTCGGCCTCGGCGACCAGAAACTCAGCGACTACGGCGTCCGGCGCAGCGACGCAAGGAGACTGGCCGAAAACGCCTTCCACACGATGGGCAAGCTGTTCGAGCTGACGCCGATCAAGCTGACTGTCGACGACGCGACGACGATCTACGAACGGGCCTATCGCTAGAATTCGCAGTTCGGGTGGGCCCTTGTCATGGAGGATTTTGGAGAATGATCGGACAAGCAGCATTCGTACTGTGCACGCTTTTGATCGGGTCGGCAGACGCCCGGGAAGCCGCCGAGCCGTTGCAGTGGGAGTCTCCGCAAGCCTGGCGGATCGCCCCTGAAGTGTCTCACTACCGTTACAGGGAGCCCGGGGTCATGACGAACGAGGGCACGCTTTACGGCGTCGTCGGCTCCTATGCGTTCTTCCGCCGCGGGGCCTCTTGTCTGAGCCCGGAAGACGGCAACGACGTCTCGTGGTCCACCCTGGCGCTGGACGGACGCATCAGCGCCGGCGAGGTCGATTACGACGGCTCCTTCATGGACGGCACGCCCTTGTCCACCAGCGGCACCGACGACCTGCTGATCGACATCCGGCTGCTCTGGAGCCGTCACTGGCAGCCGACGCGGTTCCTACAGGCGTTCTACGCCGGCCTGGGATACCGCTATCTCAACGACGACTCCACCGGCCAGGTCGGCGGCTACGAACGGCAATCGAACTATCTCTATATCCCGCTGGGCGTCCGAAAGGACTTCGAGCTGGCGAGCCGCTGGGGCTTGGCGCTGCGAGGCGAGTTCGACTACCTCGTCGTCGGCCGCCAGATCTCGAGTCTGAACGACGTGGATCCCGACCTGCCCACGGTTCGAAACTGGCAGTGGCCCGGGTTCGGGGTGGGGCTCTTCGCGGACTTCCTGCACAAGGGGCGGACCGCCAACGTTGGATTGGGCCCGTTCCTGCGATACTGGTGGGTCGCGGAGTCGGACACGACCGACGAGGGCTACTACGAGCCCGAGAACAACACGCTCGAGTACGGCCTGAGCTTTGTCGTGGAGTTCTGAGATCGCTAGACGCCCCGCCGGCGATGCGGGGTGGCGCCGCTGAGCACGTCCTCAATGTGGGCGTCCATCTTCTTCTGGTCGGCCGCGAAGCTGTTGAAACCGGCCAAGTTCATCAGGCTGTCCAGCCCGATCGAGCCGTCGGACAACTGATCGACCCAGTTGCCGAGCTTGGGGATTTTGCCCTCGGCGGCGCTGACGGCGATCTCCGGATTGCTCCACCGCACGAGAAAATCGTTGCAGCCGTGCGATTCGAAGAAGCCCACCAGGGTCTCGGCGTCGAACGAATCGAGGTCCTCCCGCTCGACGGCGTCCACGCAATCGATCAGCCTGTCGTCGATACGCCACAGCGTGTCGAGCCCGATCTGCGAAGGATCGACGCCCTGAGCGATCCCGGGAACGTAGTTCTGTCCGAGCTGGTTCTCGATGAGAGGCAGCTCGTTCCGCCTGTCGAGGAGTTCCCTGGCCACGTTCGGAGGCGACGTGATGACGTCGATGCCCGCGAGGTTCAGGTACTGCTCGTAGGAGCGGAAGCTGGCGCCGATCTGGCGAGTTTCGATTCCGCGGCCCTCCCGGAGCGAGCGAATCACCTGCTGAGAGGCCAGAGTGGCCTTCTCGCCGACGTAGTCGCCGCTGCCCAGTTGGTTGTCGGCGATCAGGCTGTTGAGCCGGCCCAGGAAGACGTTGACGAACGAGGGGAAGGCCAGCCGGGCGATGACGTAGTTCTGCCGTGCGGAGAAGCCGAGCGTGTGGTTGACCAGGATGCCCTCCTGTCGCGCCCGGCGGGTCGCGAGCAGCCCCGCCGCCGTGAATGGGATCTTCACGTAGAATCGCTCGGGGCAGATCGCGAAGTAGCGGCGGGCATACTCCACCGACTCGTCGAGGTCGTGTGCGAGGTCGGTATGCTCTTCGACAGAGACATGGGCATCGAACCGCTCCACCAGGTGCAGCCCGTGCACGGCGTTCAGGATGAACGCCATCTCCAGGCGGAACTGGCGGGGAGTCAGATCGGAGAACTGGGACAGCAGATCCGCCGCCTGGGCGATCAGCTCGTCGTACGTTCCCGTCGCGACCTCCTTGCTTAGGAGCGTGTTGTTGGTCGTCAGACCCGAATATTCGCGGGTCCAGATCTCCTCGACCGCTTCGAAGTTGCCGGAATCCAGCCACAACTGCGTGCCCAGTTCCAGGAACCGCTGCCAGAGGGGATCGGAGCCGAATTCTCCCCCCATTTCGCCGTAACACGGCGCGAAGTCCCGGGTGACGAACTCGTGCACCTGATGGCTCAACGCCGAATCCGCACTGATCATTGCTGTTGACATGACATCACTTCCAATACTTCGGACGGCCGTAATAATCGTACATCTGGGTCTCGTACTGGCGGCTGATGGGACCCGAGGGATCGTACGGCGGGCTCTTGTCGATCACGTCCCTCGCGACGTCCACCCACACCTGCCGCTCGTCCCAGCCGATGTCGCGGACCCAGTCCGGAGAAATCAGGACGCTGTGGCGGGTGAGCCATTTGCCGGTGTCGACGGCGATGTAGCGAATGACCCATCCCTCATCGTCGACGATGAAATCCTCGACGTGCCCGATCTCGCCGTCGATGGCGTGGATTCGGTAGCCCCGGATCTCCCTTGTGCTCCGCAGGTGCGTATCGCCTTGAGCGGTCTCCACCGCCACGGTCCCTCGGTCCGCCTCCACGTACTGCCCCGGCGGCAGATCGATCCCGTATCCGAGGCCCCAGTACGGGGCCCAATCGTAGTACTTGCGAAGCTCGGCCTCCCGTTGCCTGGAGACCGGCTGGTCGGTGTCGATGTCGGGCGAGTGGCGGACCTGGTCCTTCGTCAGATTGACAGGAAAGACCGGGCCGTGCCAGTCCGAATGCGCCACCGCCGACGGGGCAATCAGCACCTTGCGTCCGGGCAGCCATCGGCCCGTGTCGACGACCAGGTAGCGAATGACCCAGCTCTCATCGTCAAAGAGGAACGAATGGACCTTGCCAATGTCCCCATCCAGGGCGCTGATCGCGATCCCTGTGAGACTCTTCACGCTGTGAAGCATAGCCATTCTCCTTTCTCGTCCCCCCTTGCGCATACGTGGGACGTAAAAGGGAGAGACTCAGCATTCTACTCATTCCCGTCTGTTTTCTTGTCCGCCGGACGGGCGAAACCCCTATCCTGTCCGCGAATCTGCGATATCGGCCAAGCCGTGCGCGGGCCGCAGGCGATAGATCGTCTCGAACGACCCGAACAGATCCAGATACTGTTCGAGCGGTCGGTCAGATTGATCTCCCCTCCTTGCAGGGCATTGTGGATTTTTTTCGTGATCCCGAAGAAATCGGGAGAGCCCTGGATGACCCGCCAGCCGGTCATGATCCCGACGCTGTTCATCAACGAGGTCAAGGGCGAGAGCATCGTCGCGACGCCTCCGCCGTAGTAGGTCGAATTCACGTGCACGACGCGGAAACCCCGCAGCTTCTCGGCCTTTCGCAGGATGCGTTCGACGTCGGCGGCCCCCACGTATTGCTCGTAGTCCTCGATCCGAACCAGACGGTGATCCGTGCGGGCGACATTCATCTTCGTCCGCGTGTCGGGATGTGTTTCCATCTGCAACATGGCTATCCGTCCTTTTACCGCCTTGCGAGGTCCGCTTGAATAGGGATGTTCCTGCTCCGCATCGGCAGATGCCGGATGTCTCGGGCGGGGAAAAGCCGGCCGGCGCCCGATTGAACCGCACGTCGGGGCCGTGCGTACAACCATCGATCTTCGGGAACCAGTAAATTCCTACTATCGGCTCCAGGGCCAAACGAGTAATCAAGGGCTTGGCTGCGAAGCCTGGCAGGGCCGTATCCGGGACAATCGTCGACACGGAGGTGAGCTGTGAAGGTGCGGGAGCTTGTGAACAAGCAGATCCGTCCGATCAGCGCCAGCGCAATGATCTGCGAGGCGGCCGAAAGGATGAGCGTCCTCGGGGTCGACGCGCTCCCCATCGTGGAGAACCAGGAGATCGTCGGCATCGTCGTCGCGCGGGACATCGCCCCCGAAACCCTGGCGGACGACACGGACCCGCACGTCACCCCGGTTCGAAACGCGATGAGACCGGGCGCAGCCTGCTGCTCCGAAGATGACGACATCGACAAGGCAATCACAACCATGGAAACCAGCCAAGTCCGACGGTTGATCGTGCTCGACTCCCGCGGCAAGGCGGTTGGAGTCCTGTCCGACGAGGATCTGACATCGAAGGCGTCGGAGCGTTCCCACCCAGAGTCCCTGATGGAAGGAGAAAACCATGAAAGCCCGCGTGACTGAAGACTGCATCGCCTGCGGCCGTTGCGTCGAGATCTGCCCCGAGGTGTTCGAGATGGGCGAGGACACCGCCCAAGTCAAGGTGGACGAGGTCCCCGCGGAATTCGAGGCAGCGGTCCAGGAGGCGGCGGACGAATGCCCCACCTCCGCCATCGTCGTGGAGAAATGATGCCCCACGGACGCCGGAGATACGCGTGGATTTCACGTCGAGCCAATTGATTTCCATGCTCGCCGCCGTTGTCCTGGGGGCGTTGATCGGCCTGGAACGCGAGCTGAGCAACAAGCCCCTGGGCCTGAGAACGAACATTCTGATCTGCCTCGGGGCGTGCATCTTCACGATCGCCTCGATCGAGTTTGGGGCTCTGTATCACGGTTCGGCCGACCGCATCGCGGCGCAGATTGTCGGCGGAGTCGGCTTTCTCGGCGCCGGCGCCATCATCCGGGATCGCGGGACCGTGCAGGGCGCGACGACCGCCGCCACGATCTGGCTCGTAGCCAGCCTGGGCGTAGCGTGCGGGGCCGGTTTCTTCGTCATCGCCGCCGCGGGAACGGTCTTCACCCTGGTGGTGCTGTTCGGCCTGCATCCGCTCGAGCGGAAGCTGGCCCGGCATCGCGCCGTCGGCGGCAAACAAACGTACAGCGAGAGAAAGGCCGACGAGGGGCTGACGAAGTGATCGAATTCACGGACGGACCCATCGGCCGAATTACACAGAAGGAGAGAGAACATGGCTCAGCGTAATGCCAAAGCCGCCTGGCGAGGCGGCCTCAAGAGCGGCGACGGCTCCGTGGAACTGGGCAGCGGCAGCTTTCGCGGCAAGTACTCGTTCAAATCGCGGTTCGAGTCCGGGACCGGCACCAATCCCGAGGAACTGATCGGAGCCGCACACGCGGCCTGTTTCTCCATGGCGCTGGCGCACGGCCTCGAAGAGGCCGGGTACTCCCCGGAGAGCATCGAGACCTCCGCCAAGGTCTCCATCGAGCCTGTCGACGGCGGCTTCTCGATCACCCGGATTCAGCTCGACACCCAGGGGACCGTCCCCGACATCGACGAGGACGAGTTTCTCAAGCAGGCCGAGATCGCCAAGGACAATTGTCCGGTCTCCAAGGCCCTGGCGGGCGTCAAGATCGACATGAACGCTGCCTTGGTCTCTCTCGTCAGAGACTGAGCTCGGCCAGCAGAGGCCGGTGGTCCGACGCCACGCGGCTCAGATAGTCGCTGCCCACGTCGACGTGAACGACGCGGAGAGGCGAGCTCACGAAGACGTGGTCGATCCGCACGAACGGATAGTGGCTGAACCACGTCGAACGCGGGCTGTGGCGGGCCAGCGACGTCTGGACGTCGCGGTACTTCTGCGAACAGAGCTTCCACACGGGCGAGCGAGGCGAGGCGTTGAAATCGCCGCACAGAATGACAGGCTCGGCCAGGTCGATCCCTCCCAGCCACGAATCGCCAAGCAGGGCCTGGATTTGCGTCAGCCTCTCCCTCGCGTTCAACCCGAGGTGCGTATTGACGACGTGGACCGTTCGGCCTCCAAGCTCGACGGCCACCCAGAGCGCCCCTCGGGGTTCTCGCCGGCCGCCATCCTGCAATGACGGCAGCGTTCCCGACCGCACGAGCCTCATCGGCAGCCGACTGAGGACGCAGTCCCCATACGCTTCCTCCTCGATCTGGATGGCGGGATGGAAGTGATAGTCCATGTTCAGGCATTCCGCGATGATCCGGGCCTGGTCCGCCTGCTTCGTCCGCGACCGCCCCACGTCCAATTCCTGCAGGGCGACGACGTCCGGATTGAACCGCGAGATCACGCGCGCGATCCGCCGCGGGGAGAGCTTGCCGTCGATGCCGACGCAGGTGTGCGCGTTGTAGGTCATCACGCGAAGCATTCCCTCGCAGGCAGCCGCCGGCGGAATCACCGTCCAGCGGCGTTCGCTGCGTCCCACGTGCTCCATCGCCGCGTTGCGGAGGTCGAGCGGCCGCATGTGACTTTTCGCTCGATCCGGCAGAGGCGTGTCCTCGGGCAACAGGGCGAACGCGTGCGTCTCCTCCAGCCCCGGTCCCGCGTGCGCGCCGTTTTCCATCGGGAACGTCACGGGCGGCTCGTCCCGGCTCCAGCCCAGAAGCACGAAGTCCCCCGCATTCTGATGCCGGCACAAGGCGATGAAGTCCTCCGTCATCTCCTTGAGAAAGGGATGATCGGGGGCAAAGACCAAAGCCGCGTCCTTCGGCAGTACGAACTGCCCCTGTTTCGTCCACACGAGCGCCCGGTCGTAGCCGTCGCATGCGGCAACCATCGGAATCTGTGTTTGCTCGACGAGCAGCCGGGCGAGATGGGCACGCTGGGCCGCCTCCGGAGGTCTGTCGAGATACAGGTGCCCCACCGGCCCCATCGCCGCGATCACCGGCCTGCCCCAATCGCCGTGGGGCGACAGCTCTCTGTGGATCTTCGCAGGCAGGTGATGAGAGGGCTTGTGAAGCATGTAGGAACGCATTCTCCTGGACTGAATCCCCAGAACGTCGTGGTCCCCGACGACCGATTCCCCCAGGCCGCGAAACAGCTCCGCGATCGCGTCCTGCAATGTCCGGTCGTGCTTGATCGGGTAGGGAACCGCCGCTTCGCTGCCATGGTCCGAGTAGATCCATATGTCGTACTCCCGCTGCGACGACCGCCGGGCGGTTCTCCAGATGCGGCCGATCGCGTCGTCGATCCCTTTGAGCGACCAGTGAGCGAATCGCGAGGTCGGCCCCCGGCGGTGACTCTGCTCGTCGTAGCCGACGAAGTCCAGAAAGATGATGGGCAGCCCGCGAGTGGCGTCGATCATGGCCCCGAGCGTCGCCAGTTCCCGCATGAGGATCGAGACCCCGACTCGCGACGGGATGAACTTGATCTCCCTCCAGAGGTCCTGCCCGGCAATCAGGCCCCGCACCACATCCACGAAGGCCAGAACAAACTCGATCGCCATGAGCACCGCGACGCGAAGCAGACTGTAGACGCTGAACAGCAGGATGATGAACAGCCGCAGCGGGTACTTCGCGCGAAAGAGATCGTCGAGCCCCATGGTCGAGGCGCAGAAATGAGTCTCGGCCGCGCCGCCCGTGTAGAGACCGGCATACGCGCTGCCCCCCGCCAGCAGCGGAGGACCCTGGCCCTGCAATCGTTCATCCATGTCCTTGGCGACGCTGGGCTCGAACATCCGAATAATCGATTCGCGAGCACGGTCATAGAAGCTGAACGCGGGCACCGCGGTCTTGACGCCATACAGGAGTTCCGCCGTCATGGCGGGCGTGCTCGAAGGCAGTCCGCTGTACAGCGAGTGGACGCGGTACTTGTGCCGGCGAAGAAGCCGTTCGAGGAAGGGAAGCCTCCCCCTGGCCATCGCACGCTCCATCTGCCGGCGGGAGAGCCCGTCAACCTGGATCAGAATCAGTCCCGGCTCGCAGGCGGCCCCCTCGGTCTTCGTGAGATGCAGCAGCCGGATCAGCCACTCGCTGCGGCTGATCCATCGTCGCCACTGCTGAAACAACATGATGGCCCTGTTCAGCATCCTTCCGTATCCGGCAAGACCCGGGAAGCGTCTCCACTTCGAATCGTCTGTTGTCGCCCCTATTTGGTTATCGCGTGTCCGACGGCTCCCGCCATGTTCCGGAGAAGCTCCCATTCGCCCTTGGCCTCTTCCATGGTCTGACGCCATACGCTCTCGTCCTTCGGCGTCCGGGTGTGCTGCTCGGCGAGTCGCTCGTACACAGCCATGAGGTCACGGGCGCACCGCTCCATGGAGAATTCCCGGGCCGTTTCATATGCCGCGAGGCCGAATTGTTCCCTTCGTCGCGACGAGATGCAGGCGACTTCCCCCACCGCGGCCGCGAACTCCTCGGGGCTGCCCGAATCGAGCAGCCGGCCGTTGTGCCCATCCTTGACCACCTCGCGGACGCCCGGCGCGTCGACGGCGACCACCGGCCTGCCCGCGGCCATCGCCTCCGTCAGCACCATGCCCTGCGTCTCGCTGTACGAGGCGAAGACGAAGACGTTCATCGCGTGATAGGCGTCGATGAGTTCCTGCCCCTCCAGCGAGCCGACAAGGTGCAGACGCCTTCGCAGGCCGGCCTCTCGAAAGATCCTGCGGATCGCCTGAGAAGACGGACCCGATCCGACAACCAGAAAATGCCCGGCCCGGTTCTGGGAGGCGAACGTCCGCATGGCCTCGGCCAGAAACGGCAGGTTCTTCTCCGGCGCCAGTCGGCCCACATATCCGGCGACGCAGGCCTTCTTCGGAATCCCATGCCGGCAACGGAAGGCCGCGCCGTCGCCTGTCTCGAACTGCTGCACGTCCACTCCCGTGGGGATGATTTCGATGGGGGTTTGGACGCCCCTGTCCCGCAGGATGTGCTCGACGCTCTGGCTGGGCGCGATGACGCAGTCGCAGAGATTGCAGTAGCCGTTGACCAGCGCGATCACGAACTCCCGCATCCGGCTTGCCTCGGCGGGCACATAGTGCAGGTAATGCTCGTACATCGTGTGGTGGGTGAAGACCAGCGGCCGATTGAAGCGGCTGGCGATGCGGACCGCCGTGTTGCCCAGGAGATGGGGGTGGTGCGAGTGCACGATGTCCGGCCGGCACTCGTCGAAGTACGACGTGAGGTAGCCCGGCACCGGCAGCGCGACGGAGAAATCGCTGCCGTTGAAATTCTGAATCGCCGGGATGCGCACGACGTCCGGCTCCGATTGCGGGGCTCCCTCGTACACGGGGGCGACCACGAGCACGCGGTGCCCGGCCTTTCGACATTCCCGGGTGAACGCCGTCACGGATCTCGCCACGCCGCCCACGAAGGGCGTGTAGGTGTTCGTCATCATCCAGACATTCATAACGCGCGTATCCCTAAGATTGTGCCCGCGGCCGGGATTCACGTCGGCCGCCAGTTGCCATACTGTGAGTTCTCGTCTGCTGTTCATGTTTGAACGGTGGCGGGACCGATTCCGTGACATCGCAAGCGGGGATTCCCAAAATGAAGCCCAAAAATGAAGAAAGATGCGTGGGGTCAACCACGCATCCTTCTGTTAAGAAGTGCCGCGCCATTTATCTGATCTTGCCCATCGCCGGACAAGAGGATTGTCGTCCTTGCGTGCTGACGCTTCAGCACGTGCCTTCACGATTCATTCCCCTACATTACCGACTCGACGGCGTTCTACACATAGGGACTTCCCCTATTCTCCGCCCGGCCGTTGCTTACATCGATGGCCCGATCGCGCACCGGCGACGGATCTGTCGTATCGACTGAGGATTATCCTCATTGAGGGACACCGCCCTCGAACGTAGTGTCTGCGGAAATTGAAAGGACGGGGAATGGATGCCTCACGGGAATACATCCGTACGATTCAGGTATGCCAGCGACAGGCCACGAGCGGTCGCCGGGCGCTTCATTTTCACCAGTACGAGATTCACTCTCTCTTCGATGAGCTGATCCATCGCCCCTGGGGTCGGGCGCAGTGGAACCCGCCGGTGGACATTCGCGAAGACGAGGAGGCATTCATCATCGAGATCGACCTGCCGGGAGTCAAGGACACGGACGTTCGGCTTTGGGTGGACGGAAGAACGCTCAGGGTCGAGGGCAGCCGGCAGTTGCAGCCCTGCGACATGGACCGCACGACGCATCTGTGCGAGCGGCCGGACGGCCAATTCGCCCGCATGTTCGAGTTTCAAGACGACATCGGCGAGCAGCGAATCCAGAGTCGCTGGCACGACGGAATTCTGACGCTAACCATACTCAAGCCAAAGCATAGACAGGATGGGGATCATGAATCACATGGAATCTGACCACAACGACGGCGTAGGGACGCTCGAACCGACATCACGCAGACTTCAGACCGCGATTCCTGTCGATGAGTTGGCCGCCGAAGACACGGATTCCAGCGTGGACCTCGACGCGCTGCAATTCAGGACAACCGCGGAAATCGAGCCTCTGGACGAGATCGTGGGCCAGAGCCGGGCCATGTCCGCCCTCGATGTGGGCCTCGGCATCTCGCAGCACGGCTACAACATCTTCGCGGCCGGCCTGAGCGGCACGGGCAAGATGGAGACCATCCGCCGGAGTCTGCAACGACACCTGGACGGCTCCGTCGCGCCGGACGACTGGATCTACGTGCACAACTTCGACGACGCCGATCAGCCCTGGGCGATCCGTCTGAAGCCCGGCCAGGGCCGGCGGCTCGAAAAGGAGATGGACCATCTGGTCGATCAGTTGCGGGAGGCCCTTCCCAAGGCGTTTCGCCAGCAGGAGTTTCGAGAGGAGAAGGAGCAGCTCAGCCGCAAGTATGAAACCAAGCTCGACGACCTCACGAACCGTCTGAGCGACATGGCCAAGGAACGCGGATTCGAAGTCGCATTTCTGCCGACGGGGCAGATCTCCTTTTTGCCGCATATCGACGGAAAACCCGCGGACAACCCGCAGCAGCTTGAAACGCTGCCGCCCGAAGAAAGAGACCGGATCGCCGAGGGAGAGAGGGAACTCGCCCGCGAGGTGGCCCACCTCATGCAGGATCAACGACAGATGGTGCAGAGCCTCACCGACGAGGTGCGGGACGTCGAGAAGCAGTTCGCCGGTTACGTCGTCTCCCCGCTGATCGAGGCGATCAAGCAGTCGTACGCGGACAACGCACGTCTGACCCAGTACCTCGACCGCGTCCGCAGCCATATTCTCGACAACGTCGCCGATTTCCGCGAGCGAAGCCCCGCCCAGGCAGTTCCGCCGCAGTTTCAGGAGATGATCGGTCCCGACAACGATCGCCAGTTTTTCGAATACAGGATCAATGTGATCGTCGACAACAGCCAGACCCGGACCGCCCCGATCATCGTCGAAGAAGCCCCCACCTACCGCAATCTCTTCGGGAGCATCGACCGCATCGTGGATCGTCGCGGCCGGCTCGTGACGGATTTCACGCAGATCAAGGCCGGCAGCCTCCTGCGGGCCAACGGCGGATACCTCGTCTTCAAC
>JBDKUU010000792.1:0-3153 GCA_039679525.1 Phycisphaerales bacterium
CGGCAATCCCCCGGTCCGCGCCCGTAAGGGGCTAGCCGAGCACGTGGCGTGGGCGTACGAGCGGCCGGACGGCGGCCGGGGCTTCGGCTGCACCGGCGGCCACACCCACTGGGTCTACGCCCAGAACGATTTCCGCAAGCTGATCCTCAACGCCGTATGCTGGATCGCGAAGGCGGAGGTCCCGGGCGATGGGGTCCCCACCGCAACGCCGAGCGTCCAGGACATGGAGGCCAATCTGGCGGGCGACCGCCCGGCCGATTGGACCGCCGACAGGATTCGCAAGACCATCGAGCAGATGAACGGGCAGTGATCCGTCTGAAGCCGCCGCGATTAACTCTCGGCGTCAAACGGCCGATGAACGGGTATGCCCCCGCGCAAGGGGACCGTACTGGAGGAGATCGGCCGTGGAAACCACGCTATTAGAACAGAAAACCGAAGTCCGAGAGACCAAGAAGTGCCCGTTCTGCGCCGAGCAGATCCAGGCGGAGGCGATCAAGTGCCGCTACTGCGGGGAGTTCCTGGATCGCCGGACGCCCGCTGGGCCATCGAATCAACCAGCGAATCAGCCGTCGAAATGGTATTACTCCACATCCAGCCTTGTCATGGCGGTGATGTTCCTGGGCCCTCTTGCCCTGCCGCTGGTCTGGGTCAACCCTCGCTACAAGCAGACGACGAGAATCGCCATCACGATAGCCGTTATCGGACTGACGATCGCCCTGTTCTACCTCATGATCAACACCTACATGCAGGTCTCCGAGCAGATCCGAGCCCTGGGCCTGGGCTGAGACGCCGGAGTGGCACGATTCGGCAAGCGACAGGGAAGACGAAGGTCCTGGTCTTCGCCTACGGGCCCGAAGTCGGACTGGAGTTGCTCCGCTGCCTGTCGCGGGACACGCACATCGGACGCGATCCACCATGCCGACGCCATCTTCATCGACGACTCTGTCGGGGAACGCCGGGACGTGCACGAACGAAGGGGAATTCCTGTGTTCGCCGCCCGACGCCATCGAATGCCTGATGGATTGGCGCAAGCCGCGATCCCCTTGCAGTCTTCACCTGCGTCCGGTACAGTAAAGCATGATCGTCAGGGCCGGCTCTCCTCTCGGGAGCGACATTCGGGGTCCGGCGTGTCGGAGCAGTGGCTGAGTGGCTTAAAGCGACGGTCTTGAAAACCGTTTAACCGAAAGGTTACGGGGGTTCGAATCCCTCCTGCTCCGTTCCCCTTTTTCCGCAGAAAACAGCATTTTCCCCGTGTTTTCTGCGTTTTTTCCCTCCTCTGTCCCTCCAGAATACAAACCCCCATCAGCGCACTGAAGCGCACCAAAACGAGAGGTTTCGCGCTCAATTCCGACAAGTTTTCCGACAAGTCGTTTTGCCACCAAGTCGGTCGGTTGATCGGCATGTCGATCGTCCGTGCCGGTGGCCTTCGCCTGCTCCATTCCCGGGCTCGGCAAAGAAAAATCTGGCAGCTTGGCGACGGCCTCAGCCTCCTGGCCGCGAAGGACGTGGGTATACCGGCTCATCGTCAGGTTGATGTCGCCATGCCGCATGATGGACTGGATGACCTTGGGGTGAACACCCATCGCCGCAAGAAAGGACCCGCAGGAATGACGTAGGGCGTGGAAGTCTCGGAATCGTCCGGCGCCGTCCTGATAGTCGATCCCGCAAGCCTCCAGGTCCTCGCGAATCATATCGCTGGTTCTGGGGGTGAGCTTCCCATACGAACCCCCGAACACCTTGACGCCCGGCAGCTTGGTCCTGACGAACTCGCGAACCTCCTGAGCAGTCTCAGGCCGTAGAGGGAGAACGTCTTCCTGGCGGTGCTTGGAATACGCGGCCTTCACCTTTACCGTGTTCCCGGTGAAGTCGAAGGCGTCCGCGGTGAGAGTGCGGATCTCATTGGCCCGCAGGCCGGTCTCGACGGTGAGTTTGTAGAGAAGAGCCCGCTCCGGCCCGCTCATACCGAACCGCTCCGGCCCGGCAGCCGTCGTCCCCAACAGCCGGCGTACCTCATCGACCTCCAGGCTTGTCCGATCGTGCCGACGGTCCACCTTGACGTTCAACCGCCCCAGGTGAGCAACAGGATTATCCAATGCCCGCCGGTTCTGCACCATCCACCGGCAGAAGCTCGCGAGGGCCTGAAGATAGAAGTTGCTGGTCTGAGCGGATATGCCTTCCCCGCCGGCCCGCCTGTCGGCCAGATACCGCTCGACGCGGTCCGCCCGAATCTCTGACCAGACGGTGAATCCGCAACCGTCCAGGATACCAGTCACCCGGGAGAGAACCTGCTTGACCTGCTTTTCGGTTGTCCCGCGGGCAAGCATCGACTGCCCGAAATCCTCCAAATGCTGTGTCAACGGCTGCGCGCCGGTGGCCCGGCACAGATCCAATAGGCCGGTCTTCACAAGCCGCTGTGATAGCTTCGGAGGAATCTGTTCCAGCCATTTCTGCAAGTCCGGGCCCGGCTGCTCTCCGGCCACGCGACAAGCGACCAGACGAACGATCTGCCTGGCGAGGGCCTTTGTCGCGGCCCGATCGGGGAGGCCGCTGAATCGGCAGGGAATCCGCAGATGATTCCGAATCTCAATCCACCAGACGCCTACGGGCCGGCTCTTGCCGTCCTTCCCTTTGTACCTGGGTCTCCATGTTCGGAAGGGTTCCCTCTCGGGCTTTGATCTCGGTTTCCTCGGGGTGCTGTTAATCGGTTCCATGCTCAAACCTCCTGTTCCGGCCTGCCAGGGCTCCGTCTCGCGATAAGTCACTTGTGGTTCCTACGGTTTTCATGCGCAGCCTCAATGAAAAAGGCGGCCGGGGTGCATGAACGTCGTAGGCGACGCGGTGGTCCTTGCGGAGACACCTTCCCCGGCCGTAAATGTGTGGTGGTGATAAACAGGTTTGATCCTACGGTTCTCATGCGTGTTTCACTGTATCTTCAGCCGTGGCCAAACGCAAGCGAAACTGCTATCAGATCCGCGGTCGTGCAATGGCGTATAGCCTCAGTATCTCCAAGCACTTACGCTCATGGGCCGTATTCTGGATTGATAATTCTTTAATCAATCCACGGAACTGCGGGCCGCGATGTCAGGATTCCAGGATTCTCCGCATTCGGTCGGGTCCGATCCGCAGGAGTAGCTGCCGGAACAGCTCACGGCC
>JBDKUU010000793.1:0-3316 GCA_039679525.1 Phycisphaerales bacterium
ACGGCGGATCAGCCTGCGGTCACGACCGTGGCGACTGAACAGAAGACCTGTCCTGTCATGGAAGGCAATCCGATCGATAAGAATATCTTTGTCGAGTACAAGGGCAAGAAAGTCTATTTCTGCTGCAAAGGCTGTCCGGAGAAGTTCCTTGCAGACCCCGAGAAATATATCGCCAAGTTGCCGCAATTCAAGAATTGACACGAAGACGTATGCAGGGGATTCATAGTTGATCGCGGAACCTCAAGTGCCGAACGAGAACAAGTACGAGCCCATCCCGGAGCAAAAATCCCTCGTCGGGAGGGTTCTCGGATTTTGCATCTACAACAAGCTCATCGTGGGTTTGATCGCTCTGTTTCTGGTCGTTTGGGGGATTCACGTGGCCCCATTCGACTGGGAATTCGAGGGATTGCCCCGCAATCCCGTGGCGGTTGACGCCATTCCGGACATCGGCGAGAACCAGCAGATCGTCTTCACGGAGTGGCCCGGCCGCTCTCCGGGCGACATCGAGGACCAGATCACGTATCCGCTGACGACGGCGCTGCTGGGCATCCCCAATATCAAGACCATTCGCAGCGTCTCGATGTTCGGGTTTTCCTCGATCTACATCATCTTCGACGAGTTCTCGTTCTCCGAGAGGTTGGTGCAGGGCAAGGACTTCTACTGGACCCGCAGCCGGGTGCTGGAGAAACTCAGCAGTCTGCCCGCGGGCACGCTTCCCGAGGGTGTGCAGCCGGCCCTCGGTCCCGATGCCACGGCCCTGGCCCAGATCTTCTGGTATACCCTGGAGGGACGCGATCCGGGCGGCAACGTCACCGGCGGCTGGGATCTCGAAGAACTCCGAACCATCCAGGACTGGCAGGTGAGGCCGGGATTGCGGTCCGCGTCAGGAGTGAGCGAGGTGGCCTCGATCGGCGGCTTCGTGCGCGAGTACCAGGTGGACGTGGACCCGGACGCCATGCGGGCGTACAAAGTGGGCATCGACGAGGTATTTGAGGCCGTGAAGCGGTCCAACATCGACGTGGGCGCCCAGACCATCGAACTCAACCGCGTGGAGTACCTGATTCGCGGGCTCGGTTTCGTCAAGAACGTCGAGGATATCGAGAACAGCGTTATCGCCACGAACGACAACGTGCCCGTTCTGGTCAAGCACGTCGCGAAGGCGACCCTGGGGCCGGAACCCCGTCGGGGCGCTCTGGACAAGCAGGGGGCCGAGGCGGCGGGCGGAGTCGTGGTGGCCCGGTACGGTTCGAACCCGCTGGCAGTCATCAAAGGCGTGAAAAAGACCATCGCCGAAATTGCGCCGGCGCTGCCTGCCAAGGCGATCATCATCGATCCCAACGTCTCGTCACAGCAGATTCGCGAGTTTGCACAGCAGCACGGCTTCGAGGCCCAGGAAGGCGTCGACCTGAACCAGCCGGCGTGGCTCGAATATCTGCGCGTGACGCCGCAAAAACAGTGGCCTGCCTGGCTCACGCGAAGCCAAGTCGCCATCGTGCCGTTCTACGACCGAACGGGATTGATCTACGAGACGCTGGGGACCCTGAACGCCGACATCTACCAGGAGGTGCTGGTCACCGCTCTCGTGATCATCATCATGGTGATGCACCTTCGCAGCAGCATTCTCATCAGCTCCGTGATGCCGCTGGCGGTGCTGGGGTGTTTTGCCGTCATGAAGGCTTTCTCCGTCGATGCCAATGTCGTGTCCCTGGCGGGCATCGCCATCGCCGTGGGCGCCATCACGGACATGGGCATCGTGATCTGCGACAACATCCTTCGCCACCTGGAGGAAGATCCGCCGGACATGCCCCGCGCCCAGGTCATTCACCGCGCCGCGAGCGAGGTCGGCAGCGCGATCGTCTCGGCCATGGCTTCGACGATCATCAGCTTCATCCCGGTGTTCTTCATGACCGGGCCGGAAGGCAAGCTGTTCAAGCCGCTGGCGTTCACGAAGACTTTCGCGCTCTTCGCGTCGATCGTGATCGCGCTGACGGTCATTCCCCCCATGGCCCACCTGCTGTTCTTCCCGCGAAGGATGCGGAACAAGCAACTCCGGGCGACGCTCTGCGTCTCTCTGATCGGAGTGGGCGTAGCCGTCGGGATTCTATTCAGCCGGCTGGCGGCCGTCGTCATCGTCGGTTTTGCCCTGTACCAACTGTTCAGAAGCGTCATTCCCCCGCGGATCCACAAGCTGGCGCCCTACGTCGCCAATCTCGCGGTCCTGCTCGTGGTCGGCCTGCTGCTGACGGTCGAGTGGGAGCCGCTGGGGCCGCAAAGGGGGCTTGTGCGCAATCTCCTCTTCGTCGGCGGGTTGATCGGGATCCTCATGGCGTTCATCCTGCTGTTCGAGCGATTCTATCCGCGCGTCCTGCGGAGTTGCCTGAATCACAAGATCGCTTTCATGTCTATTCCAGCGTTGCTGCTCGTGCTGGGGGCGACGATCTGGCTCGGCCTTGACCGGGCGTTCTCCGTCGTACCGCAGAGTCTCCGCGACAATCAGTTGTGGGCGGGCGCCAGGCATGCGTTCCCGGGGCTCGGCAAGGAGTTCATGCCGCCTCTGGACGAAGGGTCGTTCCTCTACATGCCCACGACGATGCCTCACGCCTCCATCGGCGAGGCCCTCGACGTCCTGCAAAAGCAGGATATCGCGATCGGCTCGATCCCGGAGATCGAGTCCGTCGTCGGCAAGATCGGGCGAGTGGAATCGGCCCTGGACCCTGCTCCCGTCGGAATGATCGAGACCGTGATCAACTACAAGAGCGAGTACATCGTCGATGAGAATGGGCAGCGGATCAGTTTCCGGTACGATCCCCGGACCGGCGAGTACGCCAGGGATCCAAACGGCCAATTGATCGCGGCCCCCCACGGGAGGCCATACCGGCAATGGCGAAACCACATCAAATCGCCCGGTGACATCTGGCAGGAGATTGTCGCGGCCGCAGAGATCCCAGGGGCGACCTCGGCCCCCAAGCTCCAACCCATCGCAGCCCGGCTGGTGATGCTCCAGAGTGGGATGCGGTCGGCCATGGGCGTCAAGATCAAAGGACCCGACCTGCCGACCATCGAGCGAGTGGGCATGGAGATCGAACGGATACTCAAGGAAGTCCCGAGCATCGATCCCGCTACGGTCATCGCCGATCGGATCGTGGGCAAACCCTATCTGGAGATTGTCCCGGACCGTCAGGCACTTGCCCGCTACGGCGTGCCCATCCAGCAATTCCAGGACGTGCTGGAAGTGGCCGTCGGCGGCATCCAGGCAACGACGACGGTTGAGGGCCGCCAGAGGTTCCCTGTGCGGGTGCGCTACCAGCGGGAACTG
>JBDKUU010000794.1:0-4905 GCA_039679525.1 Phycisphaerales bacterium
GCAGCTTCGACCAGCCGTTCTTGTTCGCCTGCGAGGCGAGGTATCGCTGAATGTCCGCGATGGGCAGAGGGCCGTCGCCGAGGAATCCTTGCAGGCAATTGCCCTGGCACTGTTGCTCGACCGGGCACAGCCACGCACAAACCTCGGGGAACACATTGGCCTTTCGAATGGTCTCGTAGGCCTCGCGCTCCTTGCCATCGAGGAATAGCGTAATGAACCGCGGGATCTCGATCCCGGCGGGGCAGCCCAGTTGGCACGTCGGCTCCTGGCACTTGCGGCAAGCGCCGGCCAGGCGGAGCAGATTGTCCTTGTCGCTCATGCGGCCCAGGCGGAAAATGGGGCCGTAGACCTCGTTGTCCCGCACGACGCAACCGGCCCGCCCGCCATCCCGCATGATCTGCGTGCATGCGCTGCAGGCGACACAGACCTTTTGCGGATACATCTTGCCGTCGCGGAGGATGTCCCGGGCGAAGTCGGGATACGCGAATCCCATACGGCCTGCGCCGACCAGCGTCACGAGGCCGTTGCTCTTATTGGCGGCGCCGACGTTGGCGAAGAGCGTCCGCAGCCAGCTATAGCCTGTGCCCACGAACGCCATGTCGGGGAACCGCTTCTGGACCTGGCCCGTGATGGCGGCCATGCGAGCGACGCCGGCCAGGGGGTGTTCCGGCTCGGAGTACCCACCGACGATGGGCTCGTTGAACGGCCGGCCGATGTGCGGATTGTAGTAGGGGTTGGCGATCGTGATGTCCATGAGCCTGACGCCGCGCTCCCGCAGCAGGCCGATCAGCTTCATGGGCTCGGTCAGGTCCGGCTTGGTGTAGTCGTCCTTGTCCACGCCCCAGCCATAGGGATAGGGGATGGCGTCGTAGATGCCCATTCGCGAGACGACCTGGATCTTGTCGCCCAATTCCTCGCGGATGCGGTCGACCACGTTCAGGAAGAACCGGGTTCGATTCTCGAACGAGCCGCCGTACTTGCCCGGCCGGTTGTGGCAGGCGAACAGCTCGTTGATGAGATAGCCGTGACAGGACTTGACGTCCACGGCGTCGAAGCCGGCTTCATACGCGATGCGCGCCGCTTCGACATAGGCGTCTTGCAGCCGATCGAGGTATTCGTCGGTGACGATCGGATAGTCGTCCGGCAGTCGGCTCTTGCGGTTCGTGTCCGGCTTGGATTGAGGGGCCATCGGATCGCGGTAGGGGTCTCGTTCTGGAATGATCGGCTTGGGGGCCGGGCCCGGCTTGCTGTATCGGCCCGAGTGGGTCAGTTGCGCCACGATCACCGGCCTGTGAGCGGAGCCATTTGCCAGAGCGGCCTTGTCCCTCGCCCGACGGACCATGGCCTTGAAGGCCTCTTTGCTGCCTTGGTGGAGCCATAGTTGTCGCGGATTGGCCCTCGCCTCTTCGACCACGGCGATCGCTTCCGCCCAGAGGAGCCCCGCGCCGCCCGCGGCGAATCGCTCGTATCGTCGGACGGTCAGATCGTCCGGCCGGCCCTGTGCGTCGCCGTCGCAGCCTTCCATCGGGTGGATGGCCAGCGAGTTGGGAATTGTCAGCGGGCCGAACGGGACGGGCCTCGCCAGGATCGAGACATCTTCGATGGCATCGACCGAGACCTCCAACTGCCGACACAACCGCCGGAGGTCCTCGATGCTGCTCAATTCGAACTCCCACTGCCGGGGCTGATTCGCTTGTATTGCGGTCAGAATCGTCCTGCCTCCTTCCCTATGGTTGGGAGATAGGACCTATTGGACTCATGGGACCGATAGGTCCTGTCGTCTCACGCCAATTTCTCTTTCAAGAATCTGCCGGTATAACTTTCCGGGACCTTTACGATCTCTTCCGGCGTACCGGCGGCCACGATGGTCCCGCCGGCGGTTCCGCCTTCGGGGCCGAGATCTATTATATAATCGGCCGTCTTGATCACATCAAGGTTGTGTTCGATCACGACGACGGTGTTGCCCATGTCCACGAGCTTCTGCAGGACGCCCAGGAGGTTGTGGCTGTCCGCGAAGTGCAGGCCGGTGGTCGGCTCGTCGAGCAGGTAGAGCGTGTGACCGGTCGCCGCCTTGCCCAGCTCGGCCGAGAGCTTCACGCGCTGGGCCTCGCCGCCGGAGAGGGTGGTCGAGGCCTGGCCGAGCTGCACGTATCCCAAGCCCACGTCGGTGAGCGTCTTGAGCACTCGCACGATCGTCGGGAAATTGGCAAAGAAGTCCACGGAGTCCTCGATCCGCATGTCGAGCACATCCGCGATGTTCTTGCCTTTGTACGTGATTTGAAGCGTCTCGGGGTTGTAGCGAGTGCCCTTGCAGTCCTGGCACGTGACATACACGTCCGGCAAAAAGTGCATCTCGATCACCTTGGTGCCCTGGCCCCGGCAGGACTCGCACCGTCCGCCCTTGACGTTGAAGCTGAACCGTCCCGGCGTATAGCCGCGGATTTTCGCCTCGCGCGTCATCGAGAAGAGTTTGCGGATCAGGTCGAAGGCCCCGGTGTAGGTCGCGGGGTTGCTCCGCGGGGTCTTGCCGATCGGCGACTGGTCGATCTCGATCACCTTGTCGATCTGGGAGATGCCCAGGATGTTCTTGTGCGCGCCGGGCTTCTCGCGGGATTGGTAGAGGTGTCGCTTGAGGCCCCGCAGGAGGATATGGTTGATGAGCGTGCTCTTGCCGGAGCCGGAGACGCCGGTGACGCAGATGAAGACGCCCAGCGGGAACTTCACGTCCACGCTCTTGAGATTGTGCTCCGTCGCGCCCTTGACCTCGATGCACTTCTTGAGGGAGTACGAACGACGCTTCGGCGGGACCGAAATGGTCTTTCGGCCGCTGAGGTACTCGCCCGTGAGCGAGGTGGGGGAGTGGATGATCTCGTCGTAGGTGCCCTGGGCGATGATCTCGCCGCCGTGGGCGCCGGCCGCCGGTCCGATGTCGATGATGTAGTCCGCGGCCCGCATGATGTCTTCGTCGTGCTCGACGACGATCACCGTGTTGCCGATCTTGCTGAGGGTCTGGAGGATGCCCAGGAGCCGGTCGTTGTCCCGCTTGTGCAGGCCGATCGTCGGCTCATCCAGCACGTAGCAGACGCCGACCAGGCCGCTGCCGACCTGCGTCGCCAGGCGGATTCGCTGGGCCTCGCCCCCGGCCAGGGTGCTGCTCATGCGGTCGAGCGTCAGGTAACCCAGGCCCACGTCGAGCATGAACTGGAGGCGAGCCCGGATCTCCTTGAGAATCTGGGCCGCGATGATCGTCTGCTCGGGATTGAGTTTGAGCTCGCCGAAGAACTGCTGGGCGTTCTCGATGCTCATGTGGCTGATGTCCTGGATGTTCTTGCCGCCGACGGTGACGGCCATGGCCTCCGGCCGCAGCCTTGCCCCATGGCAGGTCTGGCACGGCTGCTCGGAGAGATAGCCGTGGAGGCGGGTCTTGACGTACTCGCTGGTCGTGCTCTTCCAGCGGCGGTCCAGGTTCGGGATGACGCCCTCGAACCAGACGCCGTACTTCTCCTCGTCGCCCTCCGTCGCGCCGTACATGAGCAGGTGCTGGATATCCTTGGGGATCTCCTCGTAGGGGACGGCCTTGCTGATGCCCGTGTCCCGGCAGAACCGCTTGATCAGGCGGTTGTAGTAGATGTTCATCCGCTTGCCGCTGCGGCGCCAGGCGTCGACTGCGCCGTTCTCGAGCGAGATGCTCTTGTCGGGCACGATCAGATCGGGGTCGAATTCGAGGATCGTGCCGAGCCCGTCGCAGCTTTTGCAGGCGCCGTAGGGGCTGTTGAAGCTGAACAGCCGCGGCGAAAGCTCCTCCAGGCTGGCTTCCGGGTGGTCGGGGCAGGCGAATTTCTCGCTGTAGATGACCTCTTCCCATTTGCCGTCGTTCTCGTCGCCCTTGCCGCCGCCGGGCTCCTGGATGAGCATGAGCAGCAGCCCATCGGCGCGTTTCAGGGCGGTCTCGACGGAGTCCGCCAGACGCGTGCGGACGCCTTCCCGGATGATCAGACGATCGACCACTGCGGCGATGTCGTGTTTCTTGTTCTTGGCCAGGGCGGGGACGTTCTGGAGATCGTACACGCTGCCGTCCACGCGGACGCGGACGAAGCCGCCTCGCTGGATGTTCGCGAAGATCTCCTTATGCTCGCCCTTTTGGCCGCGGATGATCGGGGCGCAGACCTGGATCTTGGTTCCCTCGGGCCGGCTCGCGATCGATTCGACGATCTGCGAGGAGTGCTGGCTCGTGATCTCCCGGCCGCAGACCCAGCAGTGGGGTTGGCCCACGCGGGCGAAGAGCAGTCGGAAGTAGTCGTAGATCTCTGTCGTCGTGGCGACCGTCGAACGCGGGTTGCTGCTGGCGCTTCGCTGCTCGATGGCGATGGTCGGCGGCAGGCCCGAGATCTCGTTCACCGCGGGTTTCTGCATCTGCTCGAGGAATTGGCGCGCGTAGGCGCTGAGCGATTCGACGTATTTGCGGCGGCCCTCGGCGTAGATCGTGTCGAACGCCAGCGAGCTTTTCCCAGAGCCGCTGATGCCGGTGATGACGACGAGCTTGTCGCGGGGGATGTCCAGACTGATGTTCTTGAGGTTGTGCTCGGAAGCGCCCTCGACTCGAATGACCTTCTCTGTATGATCGACCATATCTCAACAAACCTGGTTCTTCGGTTCTTCTATCTCTGTGGCTACGGGCCCCACCTGCGGATGCGCCTCCGCTCGCATGCGGCTCGGCACAAACCAATCACTATAGCACACCGGACGGCCAGGGGTAAGTCCCCCCTCGCGGGATTCGTGCGAAGCGGGTGAAACCGCTATTTCTACGCTGCCGAGGGGCATTTTGTTGCGGCCCTTGCTGCTCCGACCTATGTGTATCCGAATCGCTTTGCTATAATCGTCGAAAGCAGTGGCCGTGGATTATGA
>JBDKUU010000795.1:0-8345 GCA_039679525.1 Phycisphaerales bacterium
GGAAGGCGAGTGGTGGTACGGGTGGATCGAAGAAATGCCCGGCGTCAACTGCCAGGAACGCTCTGAAGAGGAACTGCTGGACACTCTGCGGACTACGCTCCGCGAAGCCATCGAGCTAAATCGCGAGGAGGCCCGCAAGGCGGCGTCCAGCGATTTCACAGAGGTTCGGATCGCCATATGAAACGCCGGGCTTTCCTGAAGCATCTGGCGGAGCACGGGTGCCAACTACTCAGAGAAGGCAGCAAACACTCGTGGTGGTGCAACCCGGCCTTGAATAGACGGTCCGCCGTCCCGAGACACGCCGAACTCGTAGACACCCTGACCAAGAAGATCTGCAAGGATTTGGGCATTCCCCCTATGGAATAGGCGCCTTGCCTTCCTCGCGTCACAGGCACGCGATATTGAGGTTCTTCGCGGCGGCGACGTCGTCCGGGCGGGAGATCGGAGCGTTGACCGGGGCGGCCTTGAGCTTCTCCGGGGCCTTCTCGGCCAGGGCTGCCAGCTCGATCATGGCGTCGATGAAGGCGTCGAGCGTTTCTTTGCTCTCGGTCTCCGTCGGCTCGATCATCATCGCCTCTTTCACGATCGTCGGGAAATAGACGGTCGGCGGGTGAAAGCCTCTGTCGATCAGGGCCTTGGCGATATCGAGGGCGTGAACGCCGTTGGCCGCCATTTCTTCGGTCGTCGAGAAGACGCACTCGTGCTTGCAGACCCGGTCGACGGCGGGTTTGTAGTACTTTCGCAGTCTCGCGCGGACGTAGTTCGCGTTGAGGACCGCGGTCTCCGCGACGTGGCGAAGCCCCTCGCCCCCCAGCATGAGCGTGTAGACATAGGCCCGCAGGACGATCCCGAAGTTGCCGTAGAACGGCGCGATGTAGCCGATGGATTTCGGGCGGTCGTATTCGAGCGTGTAGGTGCCGTCGTCGCGTTTGACCACGATCGAGATCGGCAGGAACGGCAGCAGCTTCTCCTTCACGCCGACCGGGCCCGCCCCGGGACCGCCGCCGCCGTGGGGCGTGGCGAAGGTCTTGTGCAGGTTCAGGTGCACGATGTCGAAGCCGAAGTCGCCCGGCCGGGCCTTGCCGACGATGGCGTTGAGATTCGCGCCGTCGTAGTAGGCCAGCCCATCCACGCTGTGGATCAGGTCGGTGATCTCGTGGATTCGCGAGTTGAACAGGCCCAGCGTGTTGGGGCTCGTCAGCATGATGCCCGCGACTTCGTCGTTCAGCTCCCGCTTGAGGGCGTCCATGTCCATGACGCCCTTCTCGGTGCTCGGGATCGTCACGACGCGGTAGCCCGCGATCGCGGCGCTGGCGGGGTTCGTGCCGTGGGCGCTGTCGGGAGCGAGGACGATGCTCTTCTTGTTGCCCTTGTCGCGATGGTACGCGGCCATGATCATCATGCCTGTCAGCTCGCCGTGCGCCCCGGCCAGGGGCTGCATCGTGAAGCCCGCCATGCCGGTGATCTCGCGGAGCAGCAGGTCCATCTCGTACAGGATCGCCAGGGCGCCCTGGGTGAGCCTGCCGCCCCGTCGAAGCTGTGGCAGCAAGGGATGCAGATGCGCAAAGCCCGGGTACGCCGCGATCCGCTCGCACACTTTCGGGTTGTACTTCATCGTGCACGAGCCCAGCGGATAGAAGTTCGTGTCGACGCCGTAATTGCGGCGGGACAGTTCCGTGAAGTGACGGACCACGTCCATCTCGCTCAGTTCCGGCATCTCCGCGGGCCGCTCGCGCAGCAGGCTCTCGCGAATATTGATCGTTCCAGGCACATCGCTCGGCCCCGGCAGGACACCCGTTCGACCGGCAACGCTCTTCTCAAAGACCAGCTTCATGACGCACTCCGTGTATTGCCTAGAAGGTAAGAAGGAAGGAACGTAGGAAGGTAGGACGCGGGACGGTCTCCCCGCTCTTACCTTCTTTCCTTCTTACGTTCTTACCTTCTCAAAGAACACTCTCCAGCGCCTCGGCCAACATGCCGATTTGCTGCTTCGTTCGCTTCTCGGTGACGCAGATCAGCAGCGAATTCTCCATTCCCTTGTAGTAGCGGCTCAGCGGGAACCCCGCGGCGAAGCCCTTCTCGATCAGCCGGGCGACGACGTCGGCCGCCTCGCACGGCAGGTCCAGCACGAACTCATTGAAGAACCATTTGGCCCTGAAGTGCGGCTGGACGCCCGGGATCTTGGTCAGCCGCTGGTAGGCGTAGCTGGCCTTGTCCGCGCATCGCTGGGCGGTCTCCTTGAGACCCTGCTTGCCCAGCAGCGACAGATACACCAGGGCCGTCAGGGCGCACAGCGCCTCGTTCGAACAGATGTTCGACGTGGCCTTCTCCCGGCGGATGTGCTGCTCGCGAGCCTGGAGCGTCAGGACGAACGCCCGGTTGCCGTTGCGGTCGGTCGTCTCGCCGACGATGCGGCCGGGCATCTTTCGCACGTACTCCTTGCGGGAGGCCATGAAGCCCAGGTACGGCCCGCCGAATGACATCGGGATGCCGAGGCTCTGGCCCTCGCCCGTGACGATGTCCGCGCCCATCGCGCCGGGGGTCTTCAGAATCCCCAGAGAGATCGGATAGCACGACACGACCAGGAGAGCCCCCTTCTCGTGGGCGGCCTGGGCGATGTCCGTGAGGTCGTCGATGCAGCCGAAGAAATTCGGGTTCTGGAGGATGACCGCGCCGGTCTTGTCGTCGAGCCTGTCGAGGATCTGGGACCGGTTCGCCAGCCCGTCCTCGCAGTGGGTCTCTTCGAGCTCGATCTTGAGGTTCCGCGTGTAGGAGTGCAGCATGACCCGGTAGATCGGGTTGACGCTGTCGTCCACGATCACCTTGTTGCGGTCGGTGATGCGCAGGGCCATCATCATCGCCTCGTAGAGGGCGGTGCCGCCGTCGTAGAGCGAGGCGTTCGAGACTTCCAGCTCCGTGAGCCGGCAGATGGCCGACTGAAACTCGTAGATCGCCTGGAGCGTTCCCTGCGAGATCTCCGGCTGGTACGGCGTGTACGCTGTATAAAACTCGCTTCGCCCGATGATCGAGTAGACCGCCGAGGGGATGAAGTGATCGTAGAACCCGCCGCCCAGGAAGAGCGTCAGGTCGATCGAGTTCTTGCCCGCCAGATCGGCCATGCGATCCCGGACTTCCTGCTCGCTCAGGCCGTGAGGCAGCTTGAGCGACTTGGCCATCAGCTCCGGCGGAACGTCGCCGAAGAGATCGTCCATCGAAAGGCCGATCGTCGCAAGCATTTCCTTGCGCTGCTCGGCAGTGTGGGGAATAAATTCCATATCAATACCTTCAGAAGGTCAGAAATCCGAAATCCGAATTTCGAAATCCGAAACAAGCACGAATGATCAAAACTCAAATTTCAAAACGGCCCATCCGACGGGCGACAGCGTTTCGGTCATTCGTGCTTCGGTAATTTGGGTTTGTTTCGGATTTCGGATTTCGTGTTTCGAATTTCGATCGCCGCATCCTTAAAGAGTTTTGAGATACTCTTCGTACTTCTTCGCGTCCATCAGGTCGCTGAGGGACTTCTTGTCCGTGATCTTGATCTTGCAGAGCCAGCCTTCGCCGTAGCAGTCCTTGTTGACCAGTTCCGGCGTCGTCTCCAGCTCCGTGTTGACTTCCGTGACCTTGCCCGCGACGGGACAATAGACGTCGCTGGCGGCCTTGGAACTCTCGACCACCGCGAATTCCTTGTGCACGCCGAACTCCTTGCCCGCCTTGGGCAACTCGACGAACACCACCTCGCCCAACTGCTCCTGGGCGTAATCCGTAATGCCCACGGTGGCCGTGTCGCCCACGACCTTCGCCCACTCGTGGTCCTTCGTGTACAGCAAACCCTGTGCAACCGCCATAGTGAATCTCCTGAGTAGCCCGAGCGTTCGCCCGCGCCTAAGCCCATGCTCCTTAGAACTTCGCAAATCGGCTCGCCACGGTCCCGGCGAGGTCCGCTTCCAGTTTCTGTCCCTTTTCCGCCGCCTGCTTCCTGCCCTGCTCGGCCTGGCTGGCGCTGCGAGCCAGGTAGTAGACGCCCAGGCTCTTGCCTTCCTGAGCGGCCTTGCGATCGATGTAGGCCAAGGCGACCTGCTTATCCTGGGCCTTCGCGGCGCTGAGCACCCAGCCGACGCACTCGCCCTTCTCGTCCAGCAGTGGATCGTCCTGGCGAATCGGCCGAACGCCCTTCGCGGCGGACAACTCGATCCTCGCGACCTCCATGTCGTAAGTCTCGGCCACATGGCGCATCGCGGCCTGACCGATGAAGAACTCCTTATCCAGCTTCACCGCCCAGCCGTACCCGGCCTCGAACGGCGAGATATTGAACTTGCCGTCGAGCTCGTGCCCGTAGAGCGGCAGGCCCGCCTCGATCCGCAGACTGTCCCGCGAGCCCAGGCCGCAGGGCAGAACGCCGAGCGGCTTGCCCGCTTCGAGGATCAGGTTCCACAGGCGAGGAGCCTGCTCGGGGTCGACGAACAGCTCGGCGCCGACGCTCGACCCGGTGTATCCCGTACGGCAGATCAGGCAATCGATCCCGCCGACCTTCTCTTCGACGAACGCGAAGCCCTTGAGCTCGGCGATCCGCTTGGCTGCCGCCGTATCTGTCAATTTGGCCAGGGTGTCGAAAGACGCGGGCCCCTGCAGAGCCAGGTCCGCCCGGCGATCCTTGGGCCGATTCGGGTCCCGCATATCCCAGACCGACGCCTTCATCTCGGGCAGCCTGGCCGTCCAGGGTGAGGGTTTGATGTCGACGACCGCCCGGCCTTCCTGCAACTCGTGCAGGTAGAACCGGATCTTGGGCTCGTTGGCCGCGTTGACCACGACCATGAAGTTGGTCTCGCCGCGACGATACACAATAATATCGTCCAGCACGTTGCCGGCGGCGTCGAGGATATAGCCGTACTTGGCCCGGCCGAGTTTCAAGTCCCCAACCCTGTTGGTGCTGACGACCTCCAGGAACAGGCCTGCGTCCGGCCCGGACACCTCCAGGACGCCCATGTGCGTGCAATCGAACAGTCCCGCCTTATCGCGGACCGCTCGATGCTCCTCGGCGATCGACGAGTACCACAGCGGCATCAAATAGCCCGCGAACGCGGCCATATGCGATTTGCCCGCCAGCTTCACGTGCTCATCGTAGAGCACGCTCGGCACCGGCTCGGCGGCTCGTTGTTCGAAGACAAATTGCCCTGGGGATGTTCTTCCCTGCACGGCGATACTCCTTCAAATCGAGGCATGAAAACGGTCAGCATAGACAAAATCCCTCCGCCGTCAAGCCCTCCATGTCCGCAATTTTAGTAGGCGACTGTCACGGAATGACACTATCTTGCTAAGCAGAGCGAAACGCCGAGCCCCCGAGCGACAGGCCTGTCGTGAACGCGATTTGGCGAATCGCTCTGGCGGCAGAACCGCCGTTCGTATATAATTTCAGACGTCGCAGACACTTACCTTCCTTTCATCCGGGGATGGATATGAGCTCAGAGAACCTGAATCGGCGGGGTTTCCTCAAGACCTGTGCGTTCACTACGGGCGTTCTGGGATTGAGCCTGGAGGAGAAGGCTCTTTTGGCCCAGGAAAAAGCCAAAGAGGCCCAACCGGCGACAAGCTCGCTCGCCCTACCCACGGGCCGGATCGGCAAGCTCAAGATCAGCCGGCTCATCTGCGGCGGAAATCTCATCAACGGTTTCGCCCACTCCCGCGACATGATGTACGTCTCCTCGCTCCTGAAGCACTACTTCACCGACGACAAAATCATGCAGACCTGGGAACTGTGCGAGGAGTGCGGGATCAACACGATGATCTCGACCATCGACGACCCCTACGCCGGCGGCGCGGACCCCACCGGCCGGGTCATCACGAGGTATTGGAACGAACGCGGCGGGCAGATCCAATGGCTCGCGCAGTATTTCGTGAGGGCGGAGGACCCGCTTGCGAAGCTTCAAATGGCCATCGACGCCGGGGCCCACGGGGCCTTCATCCAGGGCGAGATGGGCGACAGACTGACCCAGCAGAACCGCATGGATCTGATCGCCAAAGCGGTCGAGCACACGAAGAAGAACGGCCTGGTCGCCGGCGTCGCGTGCCACTCGATCGAGGTGCCCATCGCCTGCGAGAAGGCGGGCATCCCCGTCGATTTCTACATGAAGACGCTGCACAGCGACAAGTACTGGTCCGCCACGCCCGACGAGAAGAAAGGCCCGTTCGACCTGCCTTCGCACGACAACATGTGGTGCATGGACGCCGCGCGGACGATCGAATTCATGGCCGCCTGCGCCAAGCCCTGGATCGCCTACAAAGTCCTGGCCGCCGGCGCGATCCATCCATCGGAAGGCTTCAGATACGCGTTCGAAAGCGGCGCGGACTTCGCCTGCGTGGGCATGCTCGACTTCCAGGTCCGCGAGAATTCGATCATCGCCAACAACCTGCTGAAGGACCTGAAACGCCCCCGCCCCTGGCGAGCATGAGCAAGGATGGTGTGCACGGCACACCCTACGCTGTCGCCCTATCGGAAGTTCCTGGACTCATGAGGCAGCTGCGTTCACAGGTGGACCACGGTCAACTCGTCGCCGTAATGTCCCTGGATCATCCTATCATCTCCGCTGGAACCCCACAAAGCGACAAACGCGACGCCGGGCCGGTGGAGGGCAAATGCCACGAGACAGACCCCGGGATGGTCCGAGTTACCGAGCGATTTGGATAGTCCCAGCCCGCGACTGGGTGCCATGCTTACGCCTCGTAAGCGTGCTTTCTACGTGTCCCAGCAGGATATGGCTACGAGGCGTAACCATGCCACCCAGTCACCGGATCAGGGTAGCTGGCGTCGATCGGCGACACCCTGACCACTTCGGTTTGCGAATGGCCGGCGTAGATGCCGGTCGGGGGAAGAATCCGGGTGACATGCGCGTTGCGGCCTCGAATCGTCAGGGCCGCCGTCACATCGTACGCCGCACGGTTCTCCACAACGACGCTGACGTAGGCGACCCAGGGAATTCGTCGGACGCGATCGACAAACACGCCATCGCCGACAAGACGATGATCCACCCCGCCGATCGAGTTTGCCAACTTGACTCTCGGACTCCCGTCGGCTGCTTAACCGTCTCCATACAGACTCCGCCAAAGCCCCTGAGATTCCTTCATCAGAGGCTGTACCCCGTTTCCATTTCAACGATCCGAAGGAAGGCCGGAAGAGGTTTTGGCCACAGAGGGCACAGAGATCACAGAGAGACAGAGAGAACGAAGGTAAGAACGCAAAGAGATCGGCAGTCCCCCTCTTCCCCAACTCTTTCCTTCCTATCATCCTTCTTCTCTGTGACCTCTGTGCCCTCTGTGGCTTCCTTCCTTTCTTAGACTTCGACCGGATCGTTGTTCCATTTCACGCGTACGGCCGGGTCTGCAAAGGGTTGTTGCGGGGATTGCTATGCGGTATAGTGCGTCTGCCTATACAAATGAAAGGAGCCCCTATGAATCGTCGTTTCGTCGTTGCCGGCGTGTTCGCCGCATCCATTCTCGTCCTGGCGTACTCGGCCGCCGTGATCGCCGCGGAGTTGGTGAAAGCCAAGGACGGCTCGGGAATCGTGGGGTACAAAGATACGCCGATCCTGCCGTGGTGCGGATACCACGTGCACGATCCGGACCGCCCCGCCCCGGTCAAGGTCCAGCCCGGGCAGGCCGGCGGCGCGCCCTCCGATGCGGTCGTCCTCTTCGACGGCAAGGACCTCTCCCAATGGGAGCCGTCCACCTGGAAGGTCGAGAACAGCGAGATCGTCGCGGTCAGCGGCGGCCTGACGACCAAGGAATCCTTCGGCGACTGCCAGCTTCATCTCGAGTGGCAGGCCCCGAACCCGCCGGTCGGCGACGACTGGGATCACGGCAACAACGGCGTGCTGATGATGGGCCTGTTCGAGATCCAAGTCTTCGACACCTACACGACGCAGCTCTATCCGGACGGCCAGGCGGCCAGCGTCTACGCCCAGACCCCGCCGAAGGTGAACGCATGCCTCCCGCCGGGCCAGTGGCAGAGCTACGACATCATCTTTTTCGCCCCGGTCTTCAAGGACGGCAAGCTCGAAAGCCCCGCCCGCGTCACGATGCTGCACAACGGCGTGCTCGTCCACCACAACCAGGAGATCTACGGCCCGACCGGCCACCGCATCCTGGCCCAGTACGACAAGCCGATCGAGCCCAAGCGTCCGCTGGTCCTCTCCGGCCACAACAACCCGGTCCGCTTCCGAAACATCTGGATCCGGCCGCTGACCGACAAATAACTCAGCACTTGAAGCGATCGCGACATCGGCTCTGGAAGGCACACGCAGAACGCGTTTGCCTCATCCGGCTGTCGCGTACTTCTGTGGCCTTGGGGG
>JBDKUU010000796.1:0-4033 GCA_039679525.1 Phycisphaerales bacterium
GACGATCTGGACTGACGCTCAGATTACGGCCCCGTAACAGCGTGACGTGTGTCGTCGTCGGACGAACCGAATGGTTCATCCCTTGGATGCCTTGAGACTATCGGGACTTCTTGAGTACCTTTTCCACGCCCTCGCGACCGACTTGGGCTGCGTATTGGCCGGCTTCGCAATGGACTTGGCCGATGTCGTCCAGCAGAACGAACTTCGGCCATTGATCGACCGCTTTCTTGTCGTGCCGCATGAGGTCGAGCAGCTTCTCGTGGGACATGCTTGCCGGGATATCGGTCGGGACGCCGAGCCTTTCGAAGACGGAGCGGATTCTTTCGAGTTGACCTGGGTTGGAGAGGCCCATCTCGATCTCGATCAACCCGGCGGCGACGATGCCGATTGCGATCGCTTCGCCGTGGAGCATCTCGTAGTTGCTCGCGGACTCGACCGCATGGCCGATCGTGTGGCCGTAGTTGAGGATTCGGCGTTTGTTCTTCTCGAAGGGGTCTTCCGCGACTACGTCGCCTTTGATCCGGCAGTTGTAGTGGGCCAGGGTTTCCAGGGTGGCGGGGTTGCGGGCGAGGATCTCGTCGAGATGGCTCTCGATGAATTCGAAGTAGCTCGCGTCGGCGATCAGGCCGTGCTTGACCGATTCCACGAGGCCCGAGCGGTACTGCCGGTCGTCGAGCGTCTTGACCGTGGCCACGTCGATATAGACGGCCGCGGGGTGCCAGAAGGCGCCGAAGGCGTTCTTGCTGATGCTGGAATCCACGCCGGTCTTGCCGCCGATGGCGGAATCGGCCTGGGCCAGCATCGTGGTCGGGATCTGCACGATCGGGACGCCGCGTTTGAAAATCGCCGCGGCAAAGCCCGCGATGTCGCCCACGGTTCCGCCGCCCAGGGCGATGACGACTGTGTCCCGGCCGAGATAGGCCTTCTCCATCGCCTCGACGATCGCAACGACGGTGTCGATGGTCTTGGAGATTTCGCCCGCGGGCTTGATGGCGAAGTAGGGGGCGGGGCGGCCGCCGAGCAGCGTGCTCACGTGGCCCGCCGCGACCACGTGCTCATCCGTGACGACGAAGCGATTGTACCGGCCGTGGGCGGCCTTGATCTGGGCCCATGCCGAAGACAGGATGCCCGAGCCGATGACGATTCGATATTCCGTCTCCGGCGTGCCGGGGACCTTGATCCGCATATCCGACATAATCCGACTTCACAACACAACCGGCAATCTCAACAGGCGATTGCATGGCCTCTACCAAACGCGAAGGCAGAAATTCTAACCGATCAGGCTCGGAAATGCAAGACTCTTGGACCCGCGCAAACGCGGAACTCCAAACAGTAAGAACACTCGTCTCCAACGACGCGGGGCGCAACTGCGAACATGCACCCGACGCGGAACTCCGACGCGTCGGACTGCGACCCTTTTCTGCTGGAAGCCGGCAAAGCGAACAACCCACGCCGGGCAAACGGGAGAGGTTCCCGCTCCGCGAGGCCGACTGCAGGTCCGAAACGGACCTGCCCAGGAAGTTTTTCGCTTTGGGCCTCCAGCGCAGTATCCAGGCGGAACGCCGGCTGGAAGGCGTGCGCAGCACCCTTATTGCTGGTGGCTTCGATGCGAAAAACTCCCGACGCTCAGCGGCGGATTCCGGATCAGTCCGTCCCTTCCTCTATCCATCGGGAGAAGACAGGCGTGCCGGAAGGAGTATACGCCCGAGGACATGGGACACGCCGGTGGCTTCCGTTTTTCAGTCCGTGACGATTTTCATTTCGACGGGCGTCGCCTGCGCGGGCTCCACGCCCGCAAGCCAGCTTGAGACGAAGGCCGCCAAGCCGGCGTAACTCCAGGGCCTATTCGCCAGGCGGGCGAAGTCCGCGAAATCCACGTCGTTGTCCTTGTCGGAATCGCCGATGGACGCGCCGACGAAGTCCACAGCCCATTGGTTGCCCGACGTAGGCTTCCAGTCGCGCGACGTGCCGGTGGCGACGGTCTGTGTTGCGAACGCCAGGCCGGACTTGCGGACCTCGATTGCGAACGTCGTCGCGGAAGGAAGCTTCGCCAGAGCGTAGATGCCTTTGGCATTCGTCGTGGCTTCGCAGGTCGCGGCTTGATACTTCGCCTTCACCACCGCGCCGGCGACCGGGCTGCCGAAAGCGTCCGTGACGCGGCCGCTGACGATCTCGCCTTTGCCCTCGGTGAAGATGTTGTAGACGCACGCGACCACCGTGTCGTACTTGCCCGCGTCGGGGAGATTGTACCACATGTCGTCGACGCCGGCCCAGCCCATGTTCAGATGATGGTAGAGCGTACGGGTTGTGGCGGACAGGTCGTATCCGTAGCCGTCGGCGACGATGGCGTGCCCGCCGTTGCCGGTGATGGCCAGCAGGACGGGCAGAGCGGCGTCGAGGTTCGGGTTGATCATGCCGGCCAGGCCCGACCCGATGTCCTTGCCGCCGTTGGCGCCGTTGATCGCATTCGCGTATTTGAACGTTGTCTTGAGACTGCCCGCGATGACGAAGGCGTCGGCGAAAGACGCGCCGGCCCCGTATTCCATGCGGACCGAGAGTCCTGCGTCGTAGCACAGAGCGCCGATGGCCTGCCGCTGCTGCGTCGTCGTGCTGCACGCGGGGGACGAGATCATGTCGTCCCAGGAGTAGGGGCCGCCGGAACCGTCGCCGCCGCGGGAGTAGACCGTTTGATCGCCGCCGGTGACACGGATCGTGAACGAGTGGCGGCCGACGCCTGCGCCCGGGTAGCGGTGATAGCCCATCAGTTGAGCCATGGCGGTCGCGACGCAGCCGCAGAGATAGTGATTCGGAGTGAAATAGTTGTAGCAGTAGTCGGAGCAGACGCTGCTCTGCGACCAGCGGGTCTTGACCAGCGGCGCGACGCGGACATCGGAGATCGTCTGCCGGCCGAGGACGGCGATCTCCTCCGGCGTTCGGCTTGCCCGGCTCATCAGGTCCTGCCACTTCGATTGAGTCTCGGTCAGAGACTGGATCTGAAAAGGGCCCGAAGGCTGATCGTAGGCGGCTGCGATTCGCGTGTTCAGGTCGGTCGTGACCAACGCGGTGAGCGGGTCTTCTGTCGATGGCTCATAGTCCCCGGCTTCGGCGAAGGCGACGATCGGCTCGACCATGTCGTCGGCCGATACGACGACGAAGCCCCAGGGATTCAGGCGGACGAGATAGTAGATCGGCTCGCCGGCGTTGCCCGTGAAGGTCTCGACGTCCGCGACGTCCTTGCCCAATTGGGCGTCGAACGGTTCGGCGTTGTCCGCGAGCCAGCCCGCGACGACCATCCGGGCATCCTGGGGCGTTGTGACTCTCGCCCACAGGCAGGCCGGTGCGGTCAGCAGGGTGAATAGGGAGAGAGAAACCGTCAAAGCGAAGCGTGGGAATCGGTGTGTGAACATGAATCGCCTGCGTCCTTGCCCCCGAGGGTGCTGCAATCCAAAGCCGCGAACTCCATTCAAGCAGGTTGGTCCACCACAGGGCTCCAACCAGCCTCCAATTTTCGTGGCTCCCCGCCGAATGTCGGTAGTATAGGCTTTCGGAAGGGACCGGTCAAGCGTTTTCCCGAGCACAATCCAGGGAAGATGCGGATTGCACGTCTTTCTCGTGGCAAGACAAACCCCGGCTTGATCCTTGCCTTGTTGTCTTGCGGCTGCTATACCTCAGGTCCATGACGACCTATATGACAGTCCCCATCTCGGCTGAGGACTTGGACCGGGCGAAACGGCAGGTGCGGGAGGCGATCGCCGCCGGGGCCCAGATGCTCGAACTGCGAATGGATTACCTCGATCCGCTCGACGCGAAATCCGCTGCGGCCTTGATCGCCGAGGTCAGAGAGGCAGGCCAGGGTCGAGTGCCGGCGATCGTGACCTGCCGGGATGCGAAGGAAGGGGGAGCGAGGCCTCATCCGGATGAACTGCGTCTGCGTGTTCTGCGGGCGGCGGTCGAGGCCGGGGCGGACTTCATCGATGTGGAGTACGCCAACTTCATCCGGCCCGAGTTCGGGCAGGGGATTCGGGCGGCCCTC
>JBDKUU010000797.1:0-4117 GCA_039679525.1 Phycisphaerales bacterium
CGACAATCTGGTCGACTACTATTACGGCGTCGAGAACGACGAGATCCGTTTCGACCAGGCCATTTCGCGGGCGTCGTACGAAGGCGACGACGCGGTCGATCCGTACCTTCGATTGGCGATTCGCCGCAAACTGACCGAGCGGTGGAGTCTGCTGGGGGCCGCACAGTACGAGTGGTTCGACGACGAGATCAAGGACAGCCCGATCGTGGAGGACGGCTACGAAACGTCCTTTCTGCTCGGCATCATGTATTCGTGGTGAGACCTGTCCTGTCCGAGTTCCCCATTTTTCGGAACTCGGAGCGCTACTGGGGAACGATCCTGAACGCGATGTCCTCGCCGATGTAAGACGCGTGGCCCTGGGCCGTCGTGAGTTCCGGGATGGTGACGGTGAGCTTGCCGTCGCGGCAGGGGAGCGTCTGGGGTTCAAGATACCGGCCCCGCCAGGTGCGGTAGAGTCGGACTTCGTAGTCGCCGTCGGCAAGCCCTGCGATCGTGAACGATTCGTTCGCCATGCTGGTCCGCGGGTTCACCACCCAGCCGAAGATCAGCTTGTCGCTTTTCATGGCCCACGCGTCGCAGCCGCCGGCGGCAATCTCGGCGGGCTGGAATTCGAGGCGGGCGAAGTCGATGTCCCCGACGAACTGCGCGAAATACCGCATTTGATTCGTGACGACGCTGTCGTTGAGCCAGTCGGAATACGCCCACCAGAACGGCGTGCAGCATAGTCCATTGGACAGGCTCACCCACAGGGCGTTGTGGTACATGGCCAGGTAGCCGGGCATGCCGGGCTCATAGTAGGTGTGATCCCAGCCGCACTCGCCGACGATGGCAGGCTTCGCGAAGCCGGTCCAGAGGTTCTTCACCTGCGTTGCGTAATTGCGGTAGCTGAACTGCAGCGGGTTCTCGTTTTGAAGGTTCGGCTTGCCGGTCTTGGGCATCGGGTGGCCCTGGGCTTCGTAGATCTCGCGAGCCGCGATATCGAAGATCTTGTAGCCGTTTGGCCACCACTGGCCAATGCCGCCGCTCTGTGTGCCTGCGGTGGGGCGGCCGTAGGGATCGTGCTCGTTGAAGAACGCGTCCATCTTGCTGCACCACTGCTCCGCGGCCTGCTTGTCGCCCTGTTCCCAGCCCTCGGTGCCGTTGATCTCGTCGACCACAAACCACAGGAACAAGGCCCGGCTGTATCCCCAGCGGGCGATGATGTATCGATGGAGCCTCTCCTCGTATTTCCAGGCGTCGTCGCTGGCAAAGAAGCCCTTGGCGTCCGTCGCGAGGTGGTAGGGGTTGTAGCGATAGCGGGCGTTGCCGCCGCCCCAGACGGCCTCGGAGATGTACGAGTGAAACCAGAGGTTCCAACTGATGTGGATGTCCCTCGCCTCGCACCACTCGAAGAGCTGGTCGAGCCGGCCGCAGCGGTTCTCGTCGTACCGGCCGAGCCCCGTGCCCATCGTTTCCAGCGGCGTGGGATAGAAGCTGATGAAGTTGACGCCGAGCTGTCGGAGCCGGTCGAGCGAGTCCTCGGTGATCTGGCCGCGATTGAACAGCTCGTAGTTGTCGTTGTACCACAGGCCCACGCCGTAGAACGACGCGCCGTCGCTGTAGGCGAGGTACCGCTGGTTCGGCGCGATGCGGACGAAGCCGTGGTGAGCCGAATCGCCTGCGGTGAACGTGCGGGGCTGGCTCTGGGCCGTGCCTTCGCGGTCGGTGACCTTGACCACGTAGCTCCAAGAGCCTGTCTCGGTCGGCGCGAAGCGAACCATCCACAGACGCGACCAGTCGGACGGATTGTAGAAGCCCCAGATCGTCCACTGCTTGCCCGAGGGGGAGGTGAACTGCGCCTGCACGTCGATCTCCCCGGGATCGTAGGGGTTTGCGTACGTCGCGGTCAGATCGATCCGCAGTTCGAACTTCTCATAGAGTCCCACGTTGGGGGACACCGCCTGGACGGACGAAATCACCGGCTCCCTGGCCGGCAGGGACGCGGTGACAGACGCGACGAGAAACGACGCGAGCAGGATGCGTCTTCGCATGGGAATCTCCTGTGATGAGAGGATTCGTCGATCGGCTCATTTGTGCGACAGCATCGGGTCGGCCCGGCGGATGATCTGGATCGGGAGGCCCCAGGGGTCGCGGAGCATCGTGAGGCGATCGCCGGCCGGGTTGACGGTGACGTCGCCGGCGGCCGTGGCGCCCGCGGCCAGGAGCCTGGCCCGGATGGCGTCCACGTCGTCGACCAGGAACGCGATGTGCAGGGACATAGGGTCCATCGACGGATAGTTCGGCACCGCGTCCGGCGGATTGTGGTAGAACTCGAACATCATGTTCCCGGCGGCGTCCGCCACGAACCGGTTGTTCGCCGGGGCATCGCCTTGCCGAAGGATCTTCATGCCGAGATTGTCCACGTACCACTGCGCCGCCTTGACCGGATCGGCCACGTTCAGGCCGACGTGCTCGAAACGAACCCGATTGACCTGGGATTTCTGTGTGTCCTTCTCACTCTTGGCCGCTGCTCCGATTGTCACAAGACACAACAGACCGGCCAGCAGACCGATCGCGACTCTGCGTCCGAACGTCATTTCGATCTCCTTCTTCTTACTTCAAACTTCAATCCTTCCACTTCACACTTTCTCCGCAAACGGGTGTTTCCACGGGGCCCGATACGGTCGTTTGAGCAGGCCGGCCGCCGCGGGGTTGTCGACGATCCGCTCGGCGGTCTCATCCCACGCGATCTTGGCGCCGACGTCGTAGGCGATCGTGGCCAACTTCACTGTGGTCGTCGAGCGATAGGCCTCCTCGATCGTGCAACCGGCCGGCTTGCGGGTGCGGACGGCCTCGAGAAACTCCGCCATATGGGCCGCGGCCATGTCGCTTTGGGTCTTGTGTTCGATGCGTTCTTTGTTCTTCTCTTTCGGAATGATCACCCAGCGATCGTCTGTGACGAAGATCGTCCCATTGTCGCCGTAGAAGAAAATGCCGTTGGAGGTCTCCGGCGTGTACTCCTGCGCGCCCCAGATGCGATGCCGCCAGAAGACGGGGCACTTCGCGAAATCGAAGTGGACCGTCAGAATGTCCGGCGTGGTGATCTGGTCTTTGAAGAAATAGAGGCCGCCGGAGGCCTGCGCGGAACGGGGCGTCGTCTCGCCGAGGATGAACCGCGTCGCATCGATGAGATGAATGCCCCAGTCGACGAGGTGTCCGTGCCCGGTCGTTTTTTCGAGTCGCCAGGCGAAATGGCCGACCTGCGGCGAGTAGGGGATCTTGGGAGCCGGGCCGCACCAGAGGTCCCAGTCGAGCGAGGCCGGCGGGTCCTGGGGCTTGGCGTCCCGCATGCCCGCGGTGTAGTCGATCTGGGCGTTCACCTGGACGACGCGGCCGAGATTGCCCTGCTGAATGTAGTCGCGAACACTCTGAATGGCCGGGCTCTGACGCCGCTGGAAGCCGATCTGGACGATCACGTTCTTCTTCTGGGCCGCATCGACCATGGCCCGCCCCTCGCGAATGTCGTAGGCGAGCGGCTTCTCGCAGTAGATGTCCAGGTTCTTCGCGAGAGCCGCGAGGAACGGCAACGCGTGCCAGTGAGGAGGCGTCGCGATGATCACGGCGTTGAGATCGGGAGTCTCCAGAAGCTCGTTATACTCCTTGAACGTTCTGGGCTGATACCCCTGGAGTTTCTCGATCTCCGCCCCGCTGGCGGCCAGGTGTTCGCTGTCTACGTCGCAGATGGCCGACACCTCGACGCCGCCGGCCTTGAACGCGGCCCTGACGTCCACCATGCCGTACCAGCCGCATCCGATCAGTCCGAGCTTGATCGGCGGCTTGGCTGCCTCGTCTGCGGAAAGATGGGACGCAATGCCGATCATCGCCAG
Source organism: Phycisphaerales bacterium (assembly GCA_039679525.1). Classification (GTDB taxonomy): domain Bacteria; phylum Planctomycetota; class Phycisphaerae; order Sedimentisphaerales; family Anaerobacaceae; genus PLanc-01. The sequence continues at coordinate 3,867 of JBDKUU010000797.1, forward strand.
AGTCCCCGTCGTCGTTCTGATGAAATCTCGTCGATCGATGCGTCCCATCGCCTGCCCCTTTCTGTGCCCGACTCGGTTCCGACATGCACACGTGTTGGTTGCAGATTCTCGATGCTCTGTGCGGATATGATAGATCGTTCAGACGCACAGGCCAAGCAAAAACATTCCCGGAGAGGGCGCCTCCGGAGAGCGAGGTTCCGCGTAGGAGGGGACAAAGAAACAGGGCCCCGGTCGTGGTTGGCCGGGGCCCT
>JBDKUU010000798.1:0-7004 GCA_039679525.1 Phycisphaerales bacterium
TGGTTTGTCCGCGGGACAAGGCAGGGCGATCCGACATTCGTTTGGGTCTCGCTAGTTCTGGCGGGGATCGGCGTCATTCTCCTCTTCTTCGCCCGACTGCCGCTCTACAGACAGGGCAGGTTCTTCACCTTCGGGTCCAAAGCCCTGCCGGCGGCGCATCGCAAGGTCTATCGCATCGCCTACGGCTTGATCGGCCTCGGCGTGGCAATGATGCTGGGGCTTCTGGCTGTGTTGAGGTGAGTCATGCTTACAGGCAAGCGGATCGGCTGGCTGATCCTCGGGCTGGTTGTCCTCGGTCCGGCGATCGCCATAGGCTGTTGGCGCTGGACCGCCGGGGTCCACGTCGAGATCACGAACCGCGCCGGTGGCGCTCTCACACAGATCGATGTCGCGTACAGCGGCGGGGCTATCCACATCTCTGAACTGAAGCCCGGCGTCTCCTACGGCCGGCGCATCAATCCCGATGGGGAGTCCCACTTGGAACTGGCTTGGACCGACTCCGCGGGCGAAAAGCACGCTCGGAAACTGGATCTGTACTTCGAGCACAACTACAGGGGACGCGTGGACATCACGGTGCAGGCGGACAACAGGGTCACGTGGATCGACACGACCCGGTCATCCGTCTGGTAGAAGGCATATTCATGGAAGATCGAAATCCATCGATGAGGCGATATCGCAAGTACCTGATCGCTCTGGCCCTCGTCGCCGTGTGGGGCGTGTTCTCCTGTGCCTATCTCGGCGTCGAAGACGGCAGTTCCGGCCTGAGCCCATTCGGTTGGCTCGCCGGTGCGTTCTTCGTCCCGGGCGGATTGCTCCTTGAAGCAGTGAAGGAGATGAGCCGCAAGAGCGGGCATGTGCTGCTGATGGACGGGGATTTGCTGCTGGCGGCGGCATTGAGCTTTTGCATATATGCCGTCGTGGTCGTGCTGGCCGTCAAGAGCGTGGCATCTCTCAGACGGGCCCTCTGCGGAAAGTGAAGTGTGCAGGTCCGCCCCTCTGCCGTCTCTGTAGATCCCCGATACCTCTCCACGGACATCCCGATATCCGTCCAGCTACGTCTTGCTTTCTCAGCAAGTCTTCTCAACAAAGGGATGGAAGCCCTGGAGACAAGAGGAATTGCATCTCACGCCCAGACGCAGGGACGCGGAGAAGAATATGGGGATTGTCGCGTGATGGTCATCTTCCCACCCGTAAGGGCGCCTCCGACATCGAAACCAGGATGCCGCCGAGGACCAGGAGGACGACAATGACAAGGATGGCGATCCGCAGTGCCCACAGGATGGCCCTGTACTTGCGACGCTTCTTCGGGTCTTCTTCCCCCTCAATGACTCGCGTCAGGTGACGAAAGTCTCTAAAATGCCGCCAGAAGTTGATGTTGTACCCATAGGATGAATTGATGATCTTGATCCAGTACCATAGAGCGTTTGCCAGGATCATCAGTACGATGTTGATCGTGAAGACGAGTTTGGCCCAGGCATAGGTATCCATCATGGCGGTAGTGTAGGACGGCGACGGAGGAGAGGCAAGCCCAATACCGCTGGGAGGCATGTCGCGAAGCGTCCTGGTTTTGTGGGAGTCGCTGCCTTTGTGAAGGCGGACCCGTCCTCACGGTCACAGAAGGTCGGGCGGGGACGCCCAACTTACGAAGAAACGCCTTGCGGCGTCACTACGAACAGCGCCGACGGAGCCGACACGCCCGTCCCATTTCTCCTGTCTACCATGCCATTGGCCCAAAGCGGAAAATGCCAGGGGTTTGGGGACGGAGGCCCCAAGTGGCCGCGGAATTTTCGCCGATTTGAGGAATATTCTTTTGGCGAGTCTCCTTATCCTTTGTGGGGTAAGTGTTTACAAATCAGGCAACAATGTGCATGGCGTGGATATTTGTGTTGACGAGCAGAAGTGGTGATTGTACCATAGATGCGATATTGCGAGAAGCGGCGGGCCGACCGGCGGCGCGTGGCCGGGGGTCGGGACGCCCGTAGGGGCGAATGATCATTCGCCCAAAATGAGAGGGGAACGCCATGGAAAAGCGGAAGAAACGCGTCGGGACCGATCACCGTTCGTCCGTGCGGGGACAGGAGGCCGGGAGAGGCAGGCGGGAGGTTCGGGACCAGGGCGGGAGAACGCGGGGGAGAAGCGTGTCCCGTGAACCATCGACAAGCTCCGAAGACTCCGCTTGTCGCTGCCACCCGGAGACGGATCGGGCTGATTCGCCAGTGTGTGCCGGTTGCAGTCAGCGGTCGGTCGGGCGAGTCGTCCGGAGGAAGCCGCCGCGGGTGCCGCCGCCGGAGTGCGATGTGTGGCCGGAGCAGTACCGCGGCGAGAACTGGAAACCCGCCTATGCGTTCATCTTCGAGGGCAAGTGCCAGTTGTGCGCGCATTCGTGCCCTCTGCCGAAGTCGCGGCAATTGATGGACAAGTATCAGGGCAATACCCGCCTGCTGCACTGCACGAATCATCCTCGCTATCGCGGTCAGATCGTGGAAGTCCTGCCGACAGACACGTGCCGGAACTTCAAGGCGAAACGCTGGAAGGTCCCGGTCGACAAGCCGAAAGAGGGCCCCCGGCGTCCGACGCCGGGCAAACGTGGGCAGAAGGTCGAACGCATTCCGTTGGGCGACAATCTGGTCGCCCTCGTCGACGCCGCCGACTTCAAGGGTGAGATCGGCAAGCACAACTGGTGTGTGACGTACCGGGGCAGCAACGTCTATGCGACGTGCTTCGTGAAGAGAAAACCGGTGTATATGCATCGGATGGTCGCTCGCCCGCGCAGGGGATACATCGTGGACCACAAAGACGGCAACGGGCTGAACAACTGCCGGGACAACCTGCGCGTGTGCACGCGGCGGCAGAATCAGGCGAACCGGAGATCTCGTCGCGGGGTTTCGCGATTTGTTGGCGTGTATCCTCACAAGGACAAATGGATAGCGGAGATCACCAGTCACGGGCGGCACTTCTACCTCGGGTACTTCGACGACGAGGTCCAGGCGGCCAAAGCCCGCGACCGCAAGGCGTGGGAACTTCACGGCGAGTTCGCTTATCTCAATTTTCCCGAGGACTATCGGGGTAGACGTGGGAAGAGGGCGAATGGTGATTCGCCCCTACGGAGTTCCCGACGCCGGCGGGCGTGATGCCCGGCGGCGCTAGGGGACGTTCTCGTGGGGCCAGCGGAAGGGGAACGGTTTGCGCTTGCTTCTCTCTTCCTTCTCGGATTGCGGCTTCGGGTGGAAGGATCGCCAAATGAAGACGACGCCGACGGCCAGGGCGACTGCACAGAGGGTGAGTTGAAGGCTGGGACCCACGGGCTGGCCGAGGTAGTTCTCGCCCATGGTCTGGTCACGTCGGACGAGGGCCGTGATCGCCTGGGACGCGAGCAGCAACACTATCGCAACCGTCAGGATCGCCAGAATTGCCTGGGTCCGGCGTCTCTTCCTCTCGTAGAGCGGACGGCTGTTTTGTCTTTGAATCCGGATCTTCATGCTCAGTTCCAAACCGGGATGCCGATGGGCAGGGCGGGGAGCGGGACGTCTTTCGTGCCGGAGACTTTGGCCAGCGGCATTCTGACGCCGTTGTCCGTTCTGACGAGTTCGAACCGCTTGAGGCTCTCGTCATACACCAGGCTGCTCGGGTCGCCGGCGAAGCCGATGAAGCCCAGGCGGTCCGTCAGCGGCGTGATCATCTGCGGCCTGCCCTGGGCGACCCATTGGAGCGGCGGCTTTGGAGAGGTGAGGTTCCTCTGGATGCTCCAGTAGCTGCCGGCGTCCTTTCGAATTTCCACGTGGACCCAGGGGAACCAGATCGGTTGATAGAAGCCGAGGAAATCGTCGAGCTTCTTGGGCCGGCGGGCCTTGGCGTCGAGCAGGCCGGCGGGCTTGTCCACCTTGGTCATCAGGATCGGCGGGACCGTGTCGGGATTGTACGACGAGTCGATGTTGGCGCGGGTCCGGTCCACGATGCGGATGGAGCAGGGATACGAAGGCCCGAAGTAGCCGATCGTCGTATCCGCCAGGGGCGACGGCGACAGGCCCCACTTGAGCCCCTCGGCGGTCTTCACCAGGGGAATCTCCATGCCTCGAAACGCGGTGTAATACGACCCGTCGATTCTGATGATCGGAATCAGGGCGTCCTGCCGGGTGATCCTGGGGGTCGCAGGCATCTTGTACCATTCGATTTCAATGCCGCCCTTGGCGGATTTCGAGGGTTTGTCGGCGGACGATTTGAGCCCTTTGTGGCACCCGGCAAGACCAATGCCGAGGACGACCAGCCATACGATGCTACGCTTCATTGACGCTCTCCTAACCGCTCTTCTTCGTGTCCGATCCACAGCGTTTCGCGGGAGGATAGTATGGCGTTCGGGCGGGGTTTTCGCAAGGGCAACCCGTTCGTAGTGTGCCCGCAAGGGCATATCGGGGTCAGTTTGAAGTTTGAAGTGTCAAGTGTGAAGCAAGAGGGTCTCGCGGCAGGGTCTCTCGTCTCCGGCTTCACACTTCCCAAGATAACGCCTTGCGGCATCACTACGAACCTGGGTGCATGACGGTAGCTGCGAGAGCGTCATAGGTTCGTTGCCTTCGCGGCGTGCGTTTATCGCTTTGCGGGTACCAGCGGAGGGTAGGAGGCAGGCCTCGTTGTCCCACACATCTCTCTGCGTCTCCCCGCCGGTACCCGCAATGCGACAAACGCACCTCCGGAATTCATCGGATCGTTCGTAAGTCGGCGGATTCTGTCGACGGTAGTCGCAGTTGCGGTCGTGCGCCTCTACGAACGTTGTAGTCGCATGATGAGCTTTACATCAGGGGCTTCGGCGGGTAAAATCCTTGGTTTTGTGCCGGTCTGTGCGGCGCTGGCGGCTGTTGCGAGCCGGCGTCCTCCGGCGACTGGGAACTGGAGTTGGGATCACGCTATGACAAAAGTTGCGGTCTACGATACGACGTTGCGCGATGGGATGCAGGCCGAGGGCGTCAGCTTCTCGCTGGAAGACAAGCTCGCGATCGCCAAGCGGCTGGACGACCTGGGGATGGACTACATCGAGGGCGGCTACGCGGCCTCCAACCCCAAGGAGATGCAGTTCTTCCTGGAGGCGGCCAAGCTGGGCTTCAAGAACAGCCGGATCGCGGCGTTCGGCAACACCCGGCGGGCCGACTGCACCGTGGACAACGACCTGTCGCTCAACTCCATTCTCACCAGCAAGGCCCCGGCGGCCACGATCGTCGGCAAGACCTGGGACCTCCACGTGCGGGAGGTGCTGGGTTGCTCGCTCGACGAGAACCTTTTGCTGTGCACCGAGTCCGTGCGATATCTCAAGAGCAAGGGGATCGAGACGATCTTCGACGCCGAGCACTTCTTCGACGGGTACAAGGAGAACCCCGAATACACGATGAAGGTGCTGTTGGCGGCCGCGGAAGGCGGGGCGGACGCCATCGTGCTGTGCGACACGAACGGCGGGTCGCTGCCGGAGCGGATCTTCGAGGTGACGCAGGAAGTGTGCAAGATTCTGGGCTCGCTGGTCATCGGCATTCACACGCACAACGACACCGGCTGCGCGGTCGCCAATACCCTGGCCGCGGTGCGGGCGGGCGCCCGGCAGGTGCAGGGCACGATCAACGGCATGGGCGAACGCACGGGCAATGCGGATCTGTGCACCGTCGTGCCGAACCTGGCCCTCAAGATGGGCTACGAGGCCTTCGCTCCGGAGAAGATGCGGATGCTTGCGGAGACCTCGCGGTACCTCTACGAGGTCAGCAACCAGGCGCCGGTGCCGAATCTGCCATACGTCGGGGCCAGCGCCTTCGCCCACAAGGCGGGCCTGCACGTCGACGCGCTGCGAAAGAGCAAACGCACGTACGAGCACATCGACCCTTCCCTCGTCGGCAACGAGCGGCGGTTCCTCATTTCGGAGCTCAGCGGCAAGTCGAACGTCCTGGCGGAGATGGAGAAGGCCAAGCTGGCTCAGGATCCGAAGGTGGCCCGCAAGATTCTGGCCCGGGTGCAGGAGCTCGAGAACGAGGGCTACCAGTTCGAGGCCGCCAACGCGAGCTTCGACCTGCTGACCAAGAAAGTGATCGGCGAGTTCAAGCCGTCGTTCGAGCTGGTCAAGTACCACGTGGACGTCGAGAAGCGGCGGACCGGCGAGATCGTCACCGAAGCGACGGTCAAGCTCAAGGTCGGCGACAAGTTCGAACACGTGGTCGGCGAGGGGGACGGCCCGGTCAACGCCCTGGACGCCGCACTGCGAAAGTCGCTGGAGAACTTCTATCCGTGCCTGCGGGAGATGCGGCTGATCGACTACAAGGTCCGCGTGGTGAACGGCAAGGCGGGCACCGCGGCCCGGGTCCGCGTCGTGATCGAGTCGCGGGACAAGCAGTCGCTCTGGGGCACGGTGGGCGTCTCGGAGAATGTCATCGAGGCAAGCTGGCTGGCGCTGGTCGACAGCGTCGAGTACAAAATCCATCGATCCGCGTCATAACGAAGGGCGTCCCATGAGTCCTATTTGTCCTATAGGACAGATAGGACTCATAAGACCCATGGGACGCTTCGCGGATCTCTATTCTGCGAGGACCGCTTCTTCCTGGGCTGCGGCCTGTTGCCTTCTCTTGCGGCGGTTGACGGTGCGGCGGTCGGTCACGGGGACCGGCTCCTCGTCGGACACCACCTGAAGCACCTCGGCGGCCGTGGCGGCGAAGCCATCGGCTCCGATCTCTTCCCAAAGCCCCTCGGCCCGGTTGAACAGGCCGCCGGAGACGACGATTCTCATGTCCGGCCATGCGTTCACGGAACGTACCCGGTCGATCAGCCGGCGGATGTCCGGGGCCTGCTTGGGCGTGGTGCCGTAGACCAGCAGCACGTCGGGGGCGTATTCGTTGATGTAGCCGAAGATGTCGTCATTCGAGAGGCCGCCGCCGAGGAAGCGGACCAGCCAGCCGTCGCTCTCGAACAGGTCGGCGATCATCTGGGCGCCGAGTTCCTGGAGTTCTTCGCGGGAGCAGCAGACGGCGACTTTCTTGTGC
>JBDKUU010000799.1:0-3032 GCA_039679525.1 Phycisphaerales bacterium
GACCACGGGGCGCCGTTGCACGGCCTCGCCATGGCACGGCGGGTCCAACAGCGGCCCGATCGGCCAGAGCTGTTGAATCGTCTGGTTCCCGCCGATCGACGGATTGTCGTCGAAAAGGAACGGGACGCTGAACGTGTTGCTGTAGATCAGCGCGACGACGCCGACGATCATTGCGGCAGACAGCCACAGGCCGCGGGGACGCATCACAGGCACCGCGCCGTCATCCAATACTTGCTGCGAGGGCATTTTCCAGCTCAACGGGTCCTTCGAGGCTTTCGGCCAGCTTGCCGAGGGCTTCGGTCTCGATCTGGCGAACGCGTTCGCGGGTGAGTCCCAGGCTTTCGCCGATTTCTTTCAGGGTCCGCGGCTCGTTGTCCTCGAGCCCAAACCGCATGCGCAACACCGTCGCCTCGCGGGGGTCCATCGTTGCCAACTGCCGCATGACGTGTGTCAGGTTGTCGCTCTCGACGAGCTCCTCGTCAGGCGAGCGAGCCCGATCGTCCATCACCATTTCGCCCAGCGACCACCCGGCTTCGGCCTGATCGGTCTGGGGCGTGAGGTTGTAGATGCGGATGGCCTTCTTGATGATCGGCAGCTTCTTGCGCGGCAGTCCGAGGACGCGAGCCGTCTCCTCCGGGGTCGGCGTGCGACCCATCTCCTCGGCCAACCGGCTGCTCGCGCGTCACCACTTCGACAGCAATTCGACCATGTAGGCCGGAATGCGGATCGTCTTGGCCGTGTTGATCAACGCCCGCTTGATCGACTGCTTGATCCAGTAGCTGGCGTAGGTCGAGAAGCGGGTGCCGATGGCCGGATCGAAGCCCTCGACCGCGCGCAGCAGGCCGAGGTTTCCCTCCTCGATCAGGTCTTGCAGGCTCAAGCCCTTGCCCGTGTAGCCCCGGGCGATGTTGACGACCAGCCGCAGATTGGCGCGGACCATGCGGTCGCGGGCTAGCGCGTCGCCGGCTCCGATGGCGACGGCCAGTTCATGCTCGTCCTTCGCCGAGAGCAACGAGGTCTCGTTGATCTCGCGGAGATAGGTTTCCAGCGGAGACTGGACGGACAGGGCGGGGCGGCGGCGGATGGTCTTAGTCATTATTTGCAGGCTTCTCGTCACACGCGTGACGGCTGTTCGTTGCGTCGAGACGCCGGGCGCAGGCTCCTTGCGCGGAGCGAGCGGCGCCAAGCGGTCACAACCACACTATCGGCGCAGGCTGCGGGGTTTCTGCAAGGAAGCGGCGACACGCCGAACTGGGAGGAATGTAGCTTTGATTCCGAGTTTGCCGAAAAAAAGAGGTTCATCCGGGAATTTCGGGGTAGGTAGAAGTCAGCGGTAGCGCTGGCGTATGTTGGTTTGTTACCACACAGACCAGCATGAACGCCAGGAGGCTACCGTTGACCACAGATGATGTTATCGAGGCGTTAGGAGGTTGGGAAGGCTACTCCATCGAGAAGATCGAGGTGGATCGAGAAGAGGGGAGGCCCCAAGTGCGGATCGACTTGGCTCCGCTGCCTGGGATTGCTCGACGTTGCAGCGGCTGCGGCCGAACGGTGCGGGGGATTCACGACGTCACGTTCCGCTGGGTTCGGGATCTGTCGATCCTGGAAGCCGAGACGTGGCTTTGGTTGGGGCGGGTGCGGGTGGCCTGTCCGCACTGCGGCCCGAAGTTGGAAGCGTTGGACTGGCTGGCTCCGTACAGCCGGTTGACGCGACGGATGGCGGAGAACGTGGTGCGGCTCTGCCGAGTGCTTCCGATCAAGCACGTGGCGGAGTATCTGCGTCTGACCTGGGATACGGTCAAGGCAACGGACAAAGCCTATCTGGAGGAGAACTTGGGGCCAGTGGACTTGTCGGGCGTGGAGCAGATCGTGATGGATGAGTTCGCCATCCACAAAGGGCATCGGTACGCCACGGTGGTCGTCGATGCCTCGAATCAGCGGGTTTTGTGGGTTGGCCGAGGGAACGGCCGAGAGGATATCCGGCCGTTCTTTGAACAGCTTGGTTCGCAGGGTAGGCAGCGATTGAAGGCCGTGGCGATGGACATGAACGGGGCCTACGAGGAAGAAGTGCGATACCAATGCCCACTGGTGGAGATTGTCTTCGACCTATTCCACGTCGTGGCCAAGTACGGCCGAGAAGTGGTTGATCGGGTGCGAGTCGACGAAGCCAATCGGCTCCGAGATGACAAGCCCGCGAGGAAGGTGCTCAAGGGAGCCCGCTGGCTGCTGTTACGCAACCGGGAAAATGTGAAGCGAGAAGATCGTGTCAAACTGGGCGAATTGCTTCGGGCCAATCGGAAACTGACGACCGTTTACATTCTCAAGGACGACTTGAAGCAGCTATGGGATTACGTCTATGAGGGAGCCGCCCGACGCTTCTGGGAACAGTGGTACGGTCGAGCGATGCACAGCCGAATCGAACCCTTGAAGAAGTTCGCCCGACGCCTCAAGGAGTACCTGCCAGGAATCCTTGCCCATTGCCGCTGGCCGCTACACACCAGTCTCCTGGAAGGCATCAACAACAAAATCAAAGTCATCAAACGAATGGCCTACGGCTACCGTGATGACGACTACTTCTTCCTCAAGATTCGAGCAGCGTTTCCCGGAAATACCGGATGAACCAAAAAAGAGCCCCCGGATCGAAATCCGGAGGCTCTTGGATGAAATCGTCGAGTCGATGCGGCGTTTTACGCGCCGCGTGCGATCAGCGTAACGCTTAAGCCGATTCTTCCGGCTTTTCGTTCGGCTCGAGCTTGAACAACGGGCCGCTTTCGCCGCCGACGCCGCCCTTCAGTTCGCTGTCGGGAATCGAGGACCGCGACGGAGCGGACGCGGCTGCGGCTGTCTCGGCTGCCGCCACTTCCTCTTCGGCCCACTCGACGCGCTTCCGCGACAGGCCGATCTTCCGCTCGTCCGGATCGACGCGAAGCTCCTTGACCTCGATCACCTCGCCGACCTTGACCACTTCCTCGGGGTCCTCGACCTTGTGGTCGGCCAGTTCGGAGATGTGGAGCAGCCCTTCGAGGCCGTTT
>JBDKUU010000800.1:0-2238 GCA_039679525.1 Phycisphaerales bacterium
GGCCGACGTGCGAGCCAACCTGGGCCTCTGATGCCCTTCGAGACCCTGTGCGAATGGTCTGAAGATTCCGACCCGCCGAGCGTCTATTCCTGAATGGAGTATAATGCTGTTGGTCGCAGGTATGCAGTTCCTAGAGGATGGTAGCTGATGTTCATTCTGGTGCCGTACGAGGTCGATGTCCCGCAGGATCGATGGCCGGTGACGAACTGGCTGATCATCCTGGCGACGGTTGTCGTCTTCGTCCTGCAGGTGCCGGACCTGGCGAAGGCCTATGGCGAGAGGAACCCGCTGATGCTGGGCCTTTCGCACGTGCTGCCGAATCTCGGAACCGCCGGGATCACCAGCTCTCTGATGCTGACCGGCTGGAGTCTCAAGGGACTCCTCGGGCACATCTGGCTGCACTCCGGGTTCTTCCACCTGCTCGGGAACATGTTGTTCCTGTGGCTCTTCGGCAACGCCGTCTGCGCCAAGATCGGCAACCTGCGATATGTCCTGCTGTACCTCCTGCTCGGCATGATGGCCGGCGTCGCTCACCTGCTTTTCTCGGGTGGCAACGCCATAGGCGCCAGCGGCGCGGTCAACGGCGTCGTGGGCATGTACCTCGTGCTCTTTTACGAGAACGACATTACGTGCTTGTTCGTGTTCTGGTTCTTCTCTTTCTTCGTCCGCACCTTCTCGGTGAGCAGCGTATGGATGATTCTCCTGTGGCTGCTCTGGGACGTGCTCGGGGCCTTCGGCGGCAGCGACGCCAACGTGGCCTACTTCGCGCATCTCGGCGGCTTCGCCTCAGGTTTCGGCATCGCCTTATTCATGTGCTACAAGGGCTGGATCACCATGGAGCGGTACGAAGAGTCGCTTCTGCAAGCCTGGCAACGATGGCGACACCCGGAACAGACAGATACGCTGGCCGCCGCGTACGCCACGCTCGGCCTGTCCGCCCCTGCAGCCGAGGAGCGTCCCGCCCCGGAGGCCCCCGATCCAAAGCCCATTCCGCTGCCGCAGGTCAAGTCGTCGCCCTCGCGGCACGCCCTGCCGCAAAAAGGGGCCATTCGCACGGTCTGCGCATGCGGCAAAGACGTCACGGTGCCGGCGCAGTACGCGGGCAAAACCATTCGATGCTCCGGCTGCGGGCACCACGTCGTGATTCCACAGAAGAGCGATTTCTTCGGCCCGCCTGCGGAACAGCCATCCGCTCCGACCAAGCCCGCCCCCTCCATCCGATTCACGTGCACGTGTGGCAAGAAGATCAAGGCGCCCGCCCGCTATGGCGGCCAAACCGGCAAATGCCCCCAGTGCGGCTCGCGAATAAAGATCCCGCCGGCCTCCGCGTAGATCGTTCGATCACTGTGAAGCGGGATGGCGCGTGAGCCAGTCCGCGACCCACCGCTCGGCCTGCTCGGGCGTCGCCACGTCGCCTTCGAGCTGAGCCGTATAAAGCTCCTCCGACAACTGGCCGAGACTCGGGCCCGGCGTAGCGCCGAGGCGCATCAGGTCGTGCCCATTCAACAGCGGCTTGGGCTTGACGTCGATGTCCCCAAGGTCGCGAATCCGTCGGCGGAGCCTGGCCAACCGGCCCAGGCCCTGCCTGGAAGCCTGGGTCTTCTGGATCGCTCGCTCCAGCTCGTACAAGTCCCAGAAGTGCGACTCGGCCAGGAATCTCTTGAGCTGAGCCAGGGACATCTCCGCTTCAATCAACTCGCCGCGATGCGTGAGCAGAAATTCCATGTGCCGGACGTGCTTGTTGCTGAGCTTCAGGAGTTCGCACCGCTCCATGGCGAATTGCGAGGCACCCCCTGAGAAGAAGGCCGCCAGCGCCAGCGGAAAGCCCACGGTCTTTCGCAGTCGCTTCAGCACCGCGACCGCCTCCGCGGCCCGCTCGTCGTCGAAGCCGGGGAAGATCGTCCGGGCCAGGCCCGTCTCGATCAGCATGGCGGCGCCTCGGGCGCGATTGGGATGAACCAGGATGCCTTCCAGCTCGGCGGCGATCCGCTCGCCGCTGATTCGAGTGATCTTGGCCGCATTGCGGCCGATCGCCGCGTAGGTCTCGGGCTCGATGGCGAACCCCAGCCGGGTCGAGAATCGTACGGCCCGCAGCATGCGAAGGTAGTCCTCGCCGAAGCGTTCCTCCGGATTGCCGATGGTGCGAATGACGCGTCTGACGAGATCGGCCTGCCCCTCGACATAGTCGATGACCTGCTCCGTCAGAGGGTCGTAGAACATGCCGTTGATGGTGAAGTC
>JBDKUU010000801.1:0-7261 GCA_039679525.1 Phycisphaerales bacterium
CGCTCCAAGCTCATGGTCGATCAGTCCGGCCCATCCTTCCACGACGGATGGGATCTCTTTCTCGGGGCCCACCGACAGGACATACGGGAACACTTGCAGCGCCGAGGCCGCCTACGGCGGCACGCCGTACCTGTCGGTCAACAACTCCACGAAGACGATCGAGCTGAAGTTCCAGGGTCCCGCGCCCGCGACGTGCCCCATGATCTACATGCCCGCCGTGGGCTTCCGGGGCGAGTTCGGCCCCTTGGCCGCGGGCAACTGGACTCTCAAATGCACGCAGTCCCTGATCGCGTTCCAACTCGCCTTCACCGTTGGGGGAGGGGGTGGCGCCGGGGGCCACGTCCTTCGCGTGGACAAAAATGCCCCCTCGACCATCTGGACGCCGGACGGCAGCAGTTGGACGAAGGCCTATCCCAATCTGCAGGACGCCCTGGCGGCTGCGGCGTCGGGCGATACGATTCGCGTGGCCGACGGCGTCTATACGCCGGACGACGGATCGGGAGTCACGCCGGGCGACCGCGCCGCCTCCTTCACGATCCCCGACGGCGCGACGGTGCTGTGCGGATACGCCGGCTACGGCGCTGCCAGTCCGGATGCGCGGAATGTGAACGCCTATCCCGTGATCCTCAGCGGCGATCTCAACGGCGACGACCTTTGGGGCATCCTGAATGTCGGAGAAAACAGCTTCCACGTGGTCTCGGCCTCGGGATCGGGCACGCTCGACGGCGCCACGATCACCGCCGGCAACGCCGACGGCTCGGGCGACAGCCGCTACGGCGGCGGGGTCCTCTTGACCTCCTCGACCTTCCGGATCGAGCACTGCAAGATCCTGGGCAACAAGGCCGATTTCGGCGCGGGCGTCGCCTGCGTCGAGGGCGTCGCGCCGGTCCTGATCAACACGGAAATCACGGGCAACTGGGCCTACACCTTCGGCGGCTGCCTGTATAACGACGACGCCAACGTCGAGATGACCAACTGCCTGGTCACCGGCAACACCGCCGGCAGCGCGGACATCCTCGGCGGCGACGCCATCTTCAATGTCATGGGCAGTCTCGACATCACCAACTGCACGATCGCCGACAACCGGCCCGGCCACTCGGCCCCCGCGAACAAACGGGCGATCGCCAACGTCATCTGGGGCCCGGGCTTCGTGGACACGATCTCGATCAAGAACAGCATCGTCCGCAACGGCGGGACCGAGATCTGGTGTACCGAGCCGAGCCTCGTTACCCTGTACCGCAACAACATCGAAGGCGGGGCCGCGGGTTTCGGCGGTTCGGGCAACATCAATCAGAATCCCCTCTTCAAAAACCCGGGCGAATTCGGCATCGAGGGCCAGTGGTTCTTCGACGACGACGGCTACACGCTGCTGGCGGGCTCGCCCAGTATCGACGCGGGGAATCAGGCTCTTTTGCCGCCCGGCTTGGCCGTGGACCTGAACGGCAACACGCGCGTTCAAGGCGGGCAAGTGGACCAGGGGGCCTATGAGGGGGCCGGACTGCCTCCGGCCGTCGTACTGGTTCCGAGCGTAGTGGGTCAAACCCAAAGCACGGCGCAGTCCATGATCACCGGCGCCGGACTGGCCGTCGGGACGATCAGCCACGCCTACAGCAGCACGGTCGCCAACGGAAGGGTCGTCAGTCAGGACCCGGCCGGCGGCTCCACCGCGGTCACGGGCTCGTCTGTGAATCTGACGATCTCGCTGGGGCCGGACCCCGGCTCCTCCTGGACGCTGGAGAAGACCTCCGAAATCACGATGACGATCCCGAGCCCCGTGCCCTCGTACCTGATCTCCGTCAACGGCGCGGACACTTGGACATTCACCGCCGCCGGCACGACGGAGTACAAGATCGAGGCGACCAGCGTCGCGGGAGTCGGCGGGACCTGGATCATCGATCCCTCCGGCGGCACCGTGTCCTCGGGCGCTCACACGATCTCCTTCACCCTGCACGGCGTGAACCTCAACGTCAGCGGATTGAGCCCGGGAGATCAGACGATCGCCCGGATCAACTTCTACACGCGGTAAGAAGGCTGTTCATATCGCTTGGAAGGGCATATCGGGGGAGTTTCAAGTTTGAAGTGTCAAGTTTGAAGCAGGAAAGGACGGACATCGAGTCCTGGCCCTGCTCACTTGAGACTTCGCCCTTCAAACTTCTTACGGCGTCGCTGCGGATGGGGTCTGCGAACGCGGAATCGCCTTGGAAAACGAGAGAAATCGCGTTCTGGCGTCACGGCGGGCGTTTTTTTCTTTTGTCGCCTGCGGGCCGGCAGTTATAATAGCTCGTCCGGAAACAGGGGGCTGTGACCGCGGGTCCAACGAAATCGGGTGTCCCAGCAAGTCCGGACGACAGGGCCGGTGACCGAATCGGCGCAATTGCGGTGTGCCGCCGGATCGGCCGAGTGGCGGAATGGCAGACGCTGGGGACTTAAAATCCCCTGCCCGCAAGGGCGTATGGGTTCGAGTCCCATCTCGGCCACTGATGAACTGTGGGGCCCTGGCCGTTGTAGATGCACCGTGTGCTCCGCACACGATTCAAAGCCGAAGTTGACAGTTGTGTCGCGTGTACCCTGTTCGGAAATAGGGCGTTTTGGAGGTAACCTATGGCCAATCAGCACATCAAACTCGTGGACATCGACAAGCCGAATCTCTACCGCGAGATGTTCCCGTACACGGAGTTTCCCAAGGTGGCCTTCGACGGCGCTCAGGAGCCTTACGAGATCCCCGAAGACATCTGGATCACCGATACGACGTTCCGCGACGGCCAGCAGGCCCGTCCGCCCTATCGGCCGGAGCAGATCCTCCGAATTTACGACCTCCTTCACGAGATCGACGGCGGCACCGGCCTGATCCGCCAGTGCGAGTTCTTCCTGTACTCGGACAAGGACCGCAAGGCCGTCGAACTGTGCCAGGCCCGGGGCTACAAATACCCCGAGATCACGGGCTGGATTCGCGCGGTGGCCGCGGACTTCAAGCTCGTCTCCCAGCTCGGCCTGCGGGAAACCGGCATTCTGACCTCCGCCAGCGACTACCACGTGTTCCTCAAGCTGGGCAAGACGCGGACCCAGGCCCTCAACAGCTACCTGGACATCGTCAAGGCCGCCCTGGACAACGGCGTGCTGCCGCGATGCCATTTGGAAGACATCACCCGCGCCGACTACGACGGGTTCATCCTGCCGTTCGCGGCCGAGCTGCTCAAGATCCAGGACCAGTACGGCAAGCCGATCAAGATCCGCCTGTGCGACACGCTGGGTTTCGGACTGCCCTGGCCGGGCGTGGCCCTGCCGCGGAGCATTCCCAAGCTGATCCAGGGTTTCCGCAAGCTCGGCGTCCAGCCCGCCCAGCTCGAATGGCACGGGCACAACGACTTCCACAAGGTCCTGGTCAACGCGGCGACCGCATGGCTCTACGGCTGCAGCGCCGCCAACGCCTCGATCTTCGGCTCCGGCGAGCGGACGGGCAACCCGCCGCTGGAGGCCCTGGTCATCGAACACGCGCAGCTCAAGGGCATGGTCCCCGGCGTCAACTATGCCGCGATCACCGAGCTGGCCCACTACGCCCACACGGAGCTGGGCTTCGAGATCGCCCGGAATTACCCGCTGGTCGGCAAGGATTTCAACGTGACCCGGGCCGGCATCCACGCCGACGGCCTGCTCAAGAACGAAGAGATCTACAACTGCTTCGACACGAACAGACTGCTGAATCGGCCGATCGGCGTCGCCATCGCCGACAAGACCGGCGCCGCCGGCATCAAGCACTGGGTCGAGACCCATTACGAGATCCAGATCGCCAAGCACGACCCGCGGATCATCAAGATCAAGGATAAGATCGACGCGGAGTACGTCGCCGATCGCATCTCGGCGATCTCCGACGATGAAATGCATCAGTGGGTCCGCGAAACCTTCGGGGCCGAAGTTCCGGCGGCGAAGAAAGTCTAAGACTAATAGCAGAAGGAAATCTGAAATTCGAAATCCGAATATCGAAATTCGAAACAAATTCAAAGGACCCAATTCCAAATGACCGAAACGCTATCGCTCGTCGGATGATCCGTTTGGAGCCTTTGGGTTTTGGTCATTCGCGCTTGTTTCGAATTTCGTAATTCGGATTTCGGATTTCCCCGCTTCGGGGCACTATGGCTCACGACCGCATCAAGGCCGTTCTGTTCGACCTCGGCGACACCATCCTCAATTTCGGCAAGGTCAGCACAACGAAAGCGTTCCTGGCCGGGGCCCGGCTCTCCCACGCGTTTCTCAAGGAACAGGGCCAGCCGGTCGCGTGGTTCCCCTGGTACTTCGCGCGGAATCTCATCCGGTTGCGGATAAGGTATCTGCGCTCCAATCTCACTCACAAGGACTTCAATTCCTTCGAGGTTCTCCAGGCCGTGGGCGCCCGGCAGGGCGTGGTTCTGTCGCCGGCTCAGTGGGAGCAGTTCGCGTGGCTCTGGTACGAGCCGCTCAGCCGCTGCGCCGAAGTCGAGCCGGACCTGCGCCAAACCCTCGATACTCTGCGGGGCAGGGGCCTCAAGCTCGGGATTGTGTCCAACACGTTCGTCAACCGCGCCTCGCTGGAGAAGCACCTGCAGCAACTGGGCCTGCTCGAGTTCTTCCCGGTGCAGCTCTATTCCTACGAGTACCACGTTCGCAAGCCCAGCGCGGAACTGCTCCAGATCGCCGCCGAAAAGATCGGCGAGGCCCACGAGAACATCATCTTCGTGGGCGACCGGATCGACAACGATATCCTGCCGGCTCTGGCCAGCGGCATGCACGCCATCCTCAAGGACGCCTACACCAACGCAGGCAAGCCGACGCCGCCGGGAGCGAGGCGAATCCGCCTGCTCTCGGAGTTGCCGGCGCTCATCGAGCAGCTCGACCAGACCGCACAACCCGCCCGCGTCTCGTAGTACGCCGGCCATTCTATCCCGGTGGGTGCGGTTCCAGCCGTGGAGGCGGGGCTCTTCGTAGGACGAGCGTCCTCGCTCGTCTTGAAAAGGTCGGGCGAGGACGCCCAACCTACGAAAAAGCGCTCGCCCGTCGGTTCACTGAATTAGGCTGGTCGGTGTAGTAGGGTGGGGCAAGCCCCACTCTACACGGCCAGAGCCACGCCTGCGCCTCCAAAGGTCCACAAGAGGGATGTGCGTGTCCCGAGTTGCACGAGCCTCGCGGGCCGGTCGCGTTCGGGGCGTGCGTGTATCGCTTTCTGGATACCGGCGGGGAGAGAATGCGGATTTGACACATAGCCCGAACCGCCTGCCGGCGATGAGAGGTCCTCCGTCGGGGACGTGCGCGAGGGGGGCCCCTTCGCACGCTCTCTGGGGAGCGTTTCGCTCCCATGCTTCGCTGGAGGCCCAAAGCGAAAAACTTCACTGGCAGGTCCGTTTCGGACCTGCGTTTCGCCCGGCGGAGCAGGAACCCCGCTCGTTTGCCCGGCGATTTTCGGTCTGCCGGAATCGCTGGGCACACCCTCGCGTCCAGGCTGGGAGAAAGCTCATTGACATCGACGATTGGGCTCTTTACTATCGGCCCTTTCGATTGACTTGGGCCGTGCGTCCGCGTCGGCACCATTCGACGCCGGACGCACTGATCGTGAAGGAGAACAGGGATGGCAGCAGGCAAGACGATTGAAGTAACCGACGACAGCTTCGAGACCGAAGTCCTCGAATCCGATGTTCCCGTGTTGGTGGATTACTGGGCTCCGTGGTGCGGGCCGTGCCGCATGGCGGCTCCCGTGCTGGAGAAGATCGCCGACGAGTACGAAGGGCGGCTGAAGGTCTGCA
This sequence comes from Phycisphaerales bacterium, assembly GCA_039679525.1. Classification (GTDB taxonomy): domain Bacteria; phylum Planctomycetota; class Phycisphaerae; order Sedimentisphaerales; family Anaerobacaceae; genus PLanc-01. The sequence goes on from JBDKUU010000801.1 coordinate 5,772, forward strand.
AGGTCAACGTCGACGAAAACCGCGAGGTTGCGACCAAGCACCGCATCATGAGCATTCCCACGATGTTCCTGTTCAAGGACGGGGAAATGGTGGACCAGATCACCGGTGTGACGCCGAACTTCGAGTCGGACCTCAAACGCAAGATTGAGCCCTACGTGGAGTGAGGACGGTCCCATAGGTCCTATTCGTCCTATGAGTCTCATGGGACCTATAGGACTCATAGGACCGATAGGACGTGCCGCGACAAAGACCTGTTTCCGAGAAGCTTCACAATGTCTGACACATCATACGACGTGATCATCGTAGGGGCCGGCCCGGCCGGTCTTGGCGCAGCCCTCTATTCCTCGCGCGACCGGCATCGAACCCTGCTGCTGGAGCGGATGATCCCGGGTGGCCAGATCTACAACACCGACCGGATCGAGAACTACCCCGGCATCATCCGCGTCGACGGGCCCAACCTGATCGACCAGATGCAAAAGCAGGTCGAGAGTTTCGGTGCCGAGATCAAGACCGGCAGCGAGGTCACCGACATCAAGAAGCTTCCGGACGGGCGGGTCGAGGTCCACTGCCATAGCGACCGCTACCAGGCGAAGGCGGTCGTACTGGCCCTGGGCAGCAGCTACCGCAAGCTGGGCGTCCCCGGCGAGGAGGAGTTCCGCAACGCCGGCGCGGGCGTCAGCTATTGCGGCACGTGCGACGCCCCCTTCTTCCGCGACAAGGAAGTGGTCTCGGTCGGCGGCGGCAATACCGCGGTCGAGGAGACCCTGCATCTGCTCAAGTACGTCAAAAAGGTGACGCTCATCCACCGCCGCTGCGAGTACCGGGCCGACAAGGTCCTCGTGGAGGAACTGATGGCCAAGGCCAAGGAGCCGGACGGCAAGCTGGTCATCCGGTACGACTCCATCATCACGGCCATCCAGGGCAAGGGCCGGGTCCAGTCCGTCCGCATCAAGAACATCAAGACCGACGCGGAGGAGGACCTTTCCTGCGACGGCGTCTTCATCTTTGTCGGCATGGTGCCCAACACGAGCTTCCTCAACGGCATCGTGGACCTGACGCACCAGGGCTTCGTCTGGTGCGACTGCGCGTACCTGCGAACGACGATCCCGGGGGTCTTCGCCGCCGGGGACTGCCGACTCGGGGCGGCGATGCAACTGGCGACCGCGGTCGCCGACGGCGTCAACGCCGCGATGATGATCAAGCAGTACTTCCGCGATCCGCAGTGGTGGAAGAAACCGGTCAGCGACGCCACACAGCCCGCCGGGTGGTGACAAGAGAATAGGACCCATAGGACGGAGGGGACCTACGGGACCTGTGCGCGCCCCGGAGCGTCTCTACCAGAAGATGACGTAGAAGACTGCAACGGCCGCCAGGACGAGGCCGCCGGCCAGCTTGGCCGACCCTGTCGTTTTCAGTTCGACGTCGGTGCGGACGGGCAGCGTCCTGGGCTGTTCCAGCGGCCAGAAGAACGTGATCAATCCCATGATCAT
>JBDKUU010000802.1:0-7385 GCA_039679525.1 Phycisphaerales bacterium
ACGGCGACGTGGTCCAGGCGGGGACGGAACCGCAGAACGGCTGGTATCAGGTGACCACCAGCGCCGGAGTGACCGGTTGGGTGCACGAATCGGCGCTGACCAAGAACGCCGTCAAGATGCGTTCCGGAACCGGCGACGCCGCCACGGGGGCATCCAATGACGAGGTCGCCATGGCCGGCAAGGGATTCAACCAGCAGGTTGAAGACAAAATGAAGGCCGACGGGAAACTGGACTACACCTGGGTCGACAAGATGTCGACGTTCGAGCCCAAAGAGGATGAGATCGCGCTCTTCCGGGCCCAGGGAAGCCTGGTGGGAGGTGGCCAATGAACGCAAGACAATTCTCTGCCATCATGCTGGTCCTGAGTCTCCTGATCCCGATGCTGTTCTGCGGCTGTGAAGGAATGCCTGAAGCAGGCACCGCGATCGGCGAGGCCGTCGGCGTGATCGACGACGACGAGGCAGAGTCGATCATCCGAGTCGGCGACGCCGGCGTAAAAGCGGCTCAGAACCTGACGCCGGAACAGGAATACTACATCGGCCGAGCTGTTGCGGCCAAGGTGTTCCAGAGCTACAAACCCCTGGATCGAGCCGAAGCCAACGCCTATTTGAACCTGCTCGGCCAATCGCTCGTCGCCTTCTCCGGGCGGCCCGAGACGTTCCGCGGCTATCATTTCCTGCTGCTGGACTCGGACGAAGTCAATGCCTTCGCCGCGCCGGGCGGACTGATCCTGGTGACGCGTGGTATGATCCAGTGCTGCGAGAACGAGGACGAACTGGCCGCCGTGCTGGCACACGAGATCGGGCATGTCGAGAAGAAGCACGGCCTGAGCGCCATCAAGCAGGCTCGCGTGACCTCGGCGCTCACGATCCTTGCCGCAGAGGGTGGCAAGCAATTGGGCGGCGAGGAGCTGGCTGATTTGACGGAGGCATTCGAAGGGTCTATCGGTGATGTCTTTATGACCCTCACAACCAAAGGTTACTCACGGAAACAGGAATTCAGCGCCGATGCTGCCGCGGTGGACACCCTTCGTCGCGCGGGATACCCCGAATCGGCGTTGGTCGCGATGCTGCAGCGCATGGGCCAGCGGCTGGGCGACGCCGAGGGGCCGGGATTCGCCAGAACTCACCCGAAGGCCCAGACCCGCATCGAAGCGATCACTCCGACGATCGTGGACAACGGCGTCACTTCGAACGCCGTCAGGCAGCAGCGTTTCGCCAAGGCAATGCAATCGATCGTAGCCGCCAAGTAGATCGCGGATAGAAAGACGGTATGTCGAACCACGTCAAGAAGTGTCTTCGCGGATTGGGGGTCGGCCTGGCCGCCGGGCTTGTCGCTTTGCTCGCGTGGCAACTGGGCTGGCTCGAATCCTGGGAGGCCCCGACGTGGACATGGCGGGCGAAGTTCTTCTCGCAACGGGAGACTCTCTCGCCTCAGGTCAAATTGATTCTCCTGGACCAGGCCAGCCTCGACTGGGCTCAATCAGAGAACGGTTGGGGCTGGCCCTGGCCTCGCGAAGTATACGGGGCGATTTCCGCGTTCTGTAAACGGGCCGGCGCAAAGGTCGTCTGTTACGATCTGCTCTTCACCGAGCCCTCCGTCAATGGCGTGCCGGACGACGAAGCGATGGGCATGGCTCTGCGGGAGGGCCCGCCGGCGGTTCTGTCCCTGATGTCGGGCGGAAGCCGCACCGCCTGGGCGGACTACGTGCCGCGTCCCGCTTTCAAGATCGATCTGCCCACGGCGACGCAAGCCTCGAATCTGCTGTTCCCGGTAGCCCAGATCGCGGCCGGTGCAGCCGGGGTCGGCCATGTCGTGGGCTCGCCGGACGCCGATGGCGTCTTTCGGCGAGTCTCGCCGTTCTGTCAGTTCGACGGCGTCACGATTCCGACGCTGGCTCTCGCGTCCTGTCTGACTCAATCTCCAGACCCCAACGTCGTCACGGCCTCGGCCGGACATCTGACCGTGGCAAGCAGGCGGATTCCTCTCGACGGGCAAGGCAACGCAATCCTCCGGTTCAAAGGCCATGGTGGCCTGCCGCAGGCCATCTCCGCCGCCGCGGTCATTCAGTCGGAGTTGCGGCTCCGGGACGGCGAGACGCCCCCGCTGGCGCCGGAGACCTTCAAGGATTGCTATGTATTCGTGGGCTGCAGCGCCCCGGCGTTGCTGGATCTGCGGCCGATTCCGATCAATCCCAAGTGCCCCGGCGTCGTTCTTCATGCGACGTTCGTTGACAATCTCCTGACCGATTCATTCATCGCCGATGCCGGTGTTCCCGCTGTGATCCTGGGCGTGCTGGCGACAGCCGTCGCGGCCGCCATTTCGCTGAGCTTCGGAGGCAGGTGGTGGCAGTCGGCTCTGCTGGCCATCGTGTGGCTGGGCGTGCCGGTGTTCGTCGGGTTTCTGGCATATGCCCGCGGGCAATGGTGGCCGGTCGCAACCCATGGGGTCGGATCGGGTCTCGCGCTGGTCGGAGCTTTGGCCGCGAACTACCTGGCCGAGGGACGTCAGAAGGCCTTCATCAAGCAGGCGTTCAACCATTACCTCAGCGGCGACGTGATCGAGAAGATCATCCGCGATCCCTCGCACCTCCAACTCGGCGGCGAGAAACGTGAGCTGACGATCATGTTCACGGACCTGGCCGGCTTCTCGACCTTCTCGGAGCGACTGGGCCCTGTCGAGATGACCACCCTGCTCAACGACTATCTCACCGAGATGACCGACATCATCATGGAAGAGGGCGGCACGCTCGACAAATACGAAGGCGACGCGATCATCGCATTCTGGAACGCGCCGCTGGAGCAGCCGGACCACGCGGTGCGGGCCTGCCGGGCCGCGATGCGATGCCAGCGTCGGTTGGCCGAGCTTCGCGACGCATTTCAGCAGCGGACCGGCGCGACGCTGCGGATGAGGGTCGGCCTCAACACAGGCGATGTCGTCGTCGGCAACATGGGCTCGAAGAAGCGATTCAACTACACGATCCTCGGAGACGCCGCGAATCTGGCGTCCCGCCTCGAAGGCGCCAACAAGGCCTTCGGCACCGAAACCATGGTCTCCGGCTCCACGTGGCAACTGGTGCATTCCGAATTCCAGGGCCGCAAGCTCGCGGACCTGCGGGTCGTCGGCCGCAAGACCGCTGTGCCTGTATACGAACTGTCGGGATTCGCCTCGGAGACGTCCCCGCCCGCCTGGGACACGTTTGCCGCCGGACTGGACCGATTCCGGAAAGGCGATTTCGCCGGGGCCCAGGAACTCTTCATGCAGTTGCCCGACGACCCGGCGGCCAGGAGCTACGCCCGTCGTTGTGCGGATCTGTGTGCCCATCCCCCGGTCGTTTGGGATGGCGTGTGGGGGTTGACCGAGAAATGAGCCTGCGACTCTTCATCGGCGGCATGCGAGGCAGCCGGCCGGCTATCGGCAGCGGCTTCGACGAGTTCGGCGGGGACACCACCTCGCTGCTCGTCGTCGGATCGCAGGGCGAACGCCTCGTGCTCGACGCCGGCACAGGCCTGCGGAACGTCGCGGTCCAGTTGGCCCCGATGGAGCCGGGCGAGGCGACCGTCGTATTCTCGCACTACCACCTCGATCACATGGCCGGACTGACGATGAATCCCCTGTTCTACAGATCGGACTGGTCATTCCGCCTCGTAGGGCCGACTCTCCCCGACGCCGGCGTTCGCGACGCCGTCACGCGGCTGCTCGCGCAGCCCTATTGGCCGATCTCCTGGAAGCAGATGAACGCCCGCCTGACGTTTTCGGAGTTTCCAGAAGACGGACTGCGGATGGGGTCGCTGCGGGTGCGAGCGTGTCCGACGCCCCACCCCGGCGGCAGCGTCGCCTATCGAATCGACGACGCCGACAGCGGCACAGGACTCGTCTTCGCCACCGACATCGAGTGGCAGAAGCGAACGTCCGTGGATGAGGCTGCGTTTATGGCTCTGTGCCGTGAGCCGGGCCCGGCGGATCTGCTCGTCATGGACGCCCACTTCGGCGACGTGGACAAGAAGGCCTTCGCCGGCTGGGGACACAGTAGCCGGGAGGACGACCTGGCGATTGCGGCGGCAGCGGGCATCCAACGCGTGCTCCTCGGGCATCACGCCCCCGAGGCCGACGATACGACATTGCGTGCGGTGGAACAGCAAGTGAAGCGGCTCTCGCCTGGAGCGGCTCTCGCCCGGGCCGGACAATGGTTGACGGTTGGGGATTGAGGAACGACCATGCAGGATCAGATGATCATCTACATTCAGAACGTCGCGTTGGCGCTGGCAGTGCTGTTCATCGCGTACGTGGCGACGATCCCCCTGCGTCGACGCTATGTTCCGTGCGACAGCGTCGACGTGCAACGGCGTCCCGGCGGGCAGTTCCTCGGCGTGTTGTTCACCTATCCTGCGTTCTCTCTCCTGGTGCTGCTGCTCTCCTTCCCCGCGGCCTACTGGTTCTATCGCATCCCGCCTGATGACCCCAAGCCGTATGCTCAGGCGTGGGAGTGGTTCTGGGGACTCTACGCCGTCGTGAGGTTCGTGGAGGGGCTGCTTGTCGAAGGGTTCGTGCAGATAGGCAAGGCCTGCCCGCTGAGCCGGTTGACTCGCGGCCTGCTGCGTCTGGCCATCATGATGGGCATCGCCTTCATGCTGATTCGGTACCAACTGGGCCAGGAGATTGGCGTGCTCCTGACCTCGACGGCCATCGTCACCGGCGTCATCGGCTTCGCCATGCAGGGCGTGCTGGGCAACCTGCTGGCCGGCATGTCCATTCACACCTGCCGCACGCTGGCGGTGGGCGACTGGGTCTCCGTCGACGGCATGGAGGGGCAGGTGACTCACGTGAACTGGCGTGAGACCCGTCTTCGGGCCGGCGGCCACATCATGATCATCCCCAACGGCAAGGTCGCCGACGCGGTCATTCGCAATTACTCGGCCCCCAACACGCTGCGACGGCACTCCGTGCCCATCTCCGCCAGCTACGGGGACGCCCCCGGCGACGTCATCGCCGCGTTGTTGGAGGCCGCCGACTGTATACCGGACGTCCTCAAAGAGCCCAAGCCGGACGCCTATGTCACAGGATTCAAAGACTTCTGCATCGACTATGTTCTGCGGTTCTGGTCGAAGAAGTACGAGATGGCCACGGTCATCCAGGGCGAGGTCATGCGGATGATCTGGTACAAATTCAACCGCCGGGGGATCGAAATCCCGTTCCCGATGAGCGGCCGGGTGCTCGACAACTTCATGCAGGCCGTGCATGCCCAGCGATTCGAAAAGCCGCTGGCGTCCGAGATCGAACGGAACGTGGACGACATGCTCCGCTGCGACTTCGGCCGCAAACTCCTGGCCAATCCCGAAGGGGCCTGCATCCTCAGCCGGGACGAGCTCCGAGCGGTCGCCCGCAACGTCAGACGCGTCCGATTCACTCGCGGCGAAACCCTGATGCGGCAGGGGGACATCGGCGAGCTGTTCTACGCGCTCGTCCAGGGAACGGTGCACGGCACCATCGTCAATTCCGACGCCGCCGCGCCCATCCTGTTCGACCTGCAGCCCGGGGCCCTCTTCGGCGAAATGAGCCTCCTGACCGGCCTGCCCCGAAGCGCGACCATGACGGCTCTCACCGACTGCGAATTGCTCGAATTCGACAGGGACGACTTCACGCAACTGCTTTCGTTGCGGGAAGAGATCCCGCGGGTGCTTTCCGATCTGGCGGCCGCCCGTGCGACCCAGAACGCCGCATCGCTGGAGAAGCTGAAGGCGACTGCGACCACGCCGGTGGAATTGGCTCGCGACGGCATCTTCCGTCGACTCAAGCGCATGCTGGGCGAACGACGAAACCACTAGAAGATGATTTTCCACCCAGAGAGGTCTGTGACCCCCATGACACGCAGCCATATCGCTCTCCTTGTGCTCACCTGTTGCCTGACCTGCCCGACGCCCCGGACAAATGCCGAATCCTGGCCACGTTGGCGCGGCCCGCGAGGGGACGGCACCTGCATCGAACGAAACGTGCCCGCGAACTGGGACCCGGCCGGCGCCGTGTGGAAGACGGAAATCGCCGGGCAAGGGCACGCCTCCGCAATCGTCTGGGGCGACCGGGTCTGCACTGCGACCGCCCTGCCTGGGACTCAGGAGCGAATCCTCGTGTGCTTGGACCGCGCCACCGGCAGGGTCCTCTGGCAGCAGACCGTCGTGAAGGGACCGCTGGAGAAGATCCACAAGGAGAACAGCTACGCGTCCGGCACGCCCGTCACCGATGGCGAACGGGTCTATGTCGCGTTCCGCGTGGGCGACGACATCGTCGCGGCCGCCCACAACCTGGCCGACGGCAGGCAGCTCTGGCTCGTCCGTCCGGGCACGCACGCCGGCGAATGGGGCTTCAGCAACGAGTGCGTCCTCTACAAAGACAAGGTCATCCTGGACGGCGACAGCAAGGGCGACTCGTTCCTCGTGGCCCTCAGCCGCGACGACGGCCATACGCTCTGGCGGGTCAAACGGACCCATCAGGGCATCAGCTACAGCGCCCCGATGATTCGCGAACTGGCCGGGCGGATGCAGTTGATCCAGTGCGGCGACCGCCGGGTGACCAGCTTCAATCCCGACACCGGCGAAGAGCTCTGGACCGTGGACGGCCCCTCGCAGGAGTTCGCGGCCACTCCGGTCTACAGCGAGAAGACTCAACTGGTGTACATCAGCAGCAGTTGGCCCAAGCAGGTCCTGCTGGCGATCCGGCCCGACGGCAGCGGCGATGTCACGCAGACCCATGTCGCCTGGCAGGACAGCAAGGGCGCGCCCTATGTCCCCTCCATGATCGTCGCGGGCGACTATCTGCTCACCATCAACAATGGCGCCGTGGCGTACTGCTACGAGGCCGCCGCGGGCAAGACGCTCTGGCAGGAGAAACTCGGGAGACATCACGCGTCCCCAGTCCTGGTGAATGGGCTGGTCTACTTCATCAACGACGACGGCCAGGTGAATGTGGTCAAGCCCGGCCCGCAGTTCGAGCGAGTCGCATCGTACGAACTGGGCGAGCAGTGTTACGCCTCCCCCGCGATCAGCGACGGGCAGGTCTTCCTGCGAGGCTTCAAGCATCTCTTCTGCATCGGACGGTTGTCACAATAGCTCGTCGGCGGAAACCTGACGGAGCCGGTCACCCGCGTTGTCGGGACGGTTCGCCCCAACTGCTCGGACGGTCCTTCGGGCACGCGCCGCTCTCAGGCGATCCCATGAACCGCGCGTGCATCGGACGCTGTGCGAAGGGACGGCTGCACTGTTTGACCAGGCGGGAGCCGAGAGCTACGTGCTCAAGACCGCCTCGGCCGACGAGCTTCTGGCCGCGATCCAGGGCAAAGACCAGAGCGCATAGCCCGTGCAGTCGCAAGGGCGGAAGATCTGAGATTTGAG
>JBDKUU010000803.1:0-1737 GCA_039679525.1 Phycisphaerales bacterium
TGGCCTGGTTGCTGCGCGTGACGGGAGTCGTGATGACATGCGCCCTGGCCTTTGTGTTCTGCCCCTTCGAATGGATGGCGGCCATCCACCGGTGGATCGGCATGGGCGAACTCGCGTACACCCCGCTGCTGAGTTATCTGACGCGTTCGGTCTCCGCGCTCTATGTCGTCGTCGGATCGATCCTGCTGTGCGTCTCGTTCGACCTCGATCGTTATCGGCCCTTGATCGTGCTTCTGGGCGTCGCGGCGACCGCGGGCGGCGTCGGCGTCACGGTCCTCGACGCGGTCCTGAGGCTGCCCCGGTTCTGGACCGTTGCGGAGGGCCCTGCGACTATCCTGCTCGGCATTGCTGTGATGATCCTGGTCCGCACGATGGGGACGCCTCGTTCCAAGTGACTCGCTCCCTCCGGTCTGCGAGCCCCGAGGGGGTCACTCGAACGGGCGGTCGAGGTCGAAATCGGGCAGATAGCGGTCCCGGCTTTCGAGTTCCTGAATGAACGCGTTCTCCAGGCCGAGCTCGATGGCGTAGTCCGTGATCTCGTCGTACTCACGGACGCTCAGAGGGCGGTTGATCTCGGGATGGAGGGCGGCCCGGTACTGGGGGGAATACTGCGACATGATGCTGACGTGGATGTCGGGCGACAGCCCCGCCAGAAAGGCCAGGCACCGGCGGCTGTCGTCGACGCAGCCGGGCAGGACCAGGTGGCGGACCAGCAAACCCCGGCGGGCGATGCCGTTTTCATCCAGCTCCAAACGACCCACCTGGTCCAGCATCTCCCGAAGAACGCCGGGAATCGTCTCGGCGTAGTCGGCCGCGGCGGAGTATCGCTTGGCCGGATCGTTCGAGAGGTACTTGATGTCCGGGAGGTAGACGTCGACGAGCCCGCGAATCCGCTGCAGGGCGTCCACGGAGTCGTAGCCGTTCGAGTTGTACACGATCGGAATAGAGAGTCCTCGTTCCTTGGCCGCGACGACGGCGTCGGCCGCCTGGAAGACCACGTGGGAAGGGGAGACCAGATTGATGTTGTGGGCCCCGGCCTCCGCCAGCCGCAACATTTCCGCCGCCAGACCGTCCGTGGTGAGGACGGTCATCTGGGTTGGCTCGAAGTCCTGGCTGATCTGATGATTCTGACAGAAGACACAGCGGAGATTGCACCCGGCGAAGAAGACGGTGCCGGAGCCCCGCGTTCCTGAGATGGGGGGCTCCTCGCCGAAATGAAGGCCGGCGTAGGAAATCGACACGTCGGCCCCGATCCGGCAGAATCCCGTCTTGCCTTCGAGCCGATTGACGCCGCACTTCCGCGGGCAGCATTCGCATTTCGCCAGTTGATTCGAGAACCGTTGATTCATGACATGGCATCATACCACAGAACACGCGATTTGTTCTCTTCCAGGGCCGCCATTTCATTCGAACCGCCGCTTATGACCGTCGGCGCCGATCCGCATCGGCCCGGGCCGGCAGAGATTCCCATTGCATTCGCACTGACAATATTGTAAGCTCCTCTGTGTCGTCTACAAAATTGTCGTTGCACTGGCTTCTGGCATCGAAGGAATAGGCACAGGATGAAATCGACGTTTGCGATGGAAGTGCAGCTTCTCAGCGACATCGCCAAGGCGTTCGCCGAGTCGCTGGATCTGCATGAGACCCTCACGAGCATTTTGACCCTGCTGGACACCCATCTGAAACTCCAGCGGGGAACGATCGCATTACTGGACCCGGACACCGAGATGATCAACA
>JBDKUU010000804.1:0-9148 GCA_039679525.1 Phycisphaerales bacterium
GGCGGCACCAGGGCATCTCGGCCAATACTGCCCGCGGGCGGTATCGATACGGAATCGACAAATTGCGGTCGCTGTTGAATAGCGAGTCGGAACCATGAGACCGGCAGACAACATAGAGCGGCTTCTCACCGGGCTTCGGGACCACACCACGACGGCCTTCGACGATCGAACGCTGTCGGCGATGTTCTCGGCCCTGGACGCATCTATTATTAGCGGAACCCCCGTCCGTTCGTGGCGGGATACAGGGAGAGCGATCATGCAAAGTCGAATCACAAAACTTGCAGCCGCGGCGGTCCTGCTGTTGGCCGTCCTGCTGCTGGCCCGACACCTTACCGGCCGGGAGAGGCCGGAGGGGCCGGGAGAGAGAAATGCTCCAATCGTGAAGGGGTCTGATAATCCGGCGGTTCCGGCCCCGATTCTCGCAGTTGTGGAACAGGAATCGGCACGGCTCGCCCGCGAGTTGGACTCCGCCCGGACTCTCTTCGCCGCCGGCGATGCGAAGGGCTTGCTGGACCTGCTCGACACGGGCTTGGATCAGACCAAGATCGCAGTCGCCGGGTACCTGGGCCAGATGAAAGAGGAATCGGCGGTCCCGGCCCTGCAGTGGCTGGCCGACCGTTGGCAAGGCCCCGCGGACGACAATCCCTTCCGCAAGAGCATCGAACAGATTCGCGCCGCCGCCCCCGAGAATGGCGAGGCGATCCCAGGGAATCAGCCGCAGAATCAGGCGCAGCCGAGCGGTGTTTCGGCTGCGATTGACGATTCACGGATCGTGGTTCAAGTGACGCAGAAGGCTACAGGCAGACCGATCCCACAGGCGAAGATCGAGGTTTACATGGGCAGCGTGCCGCGGACGTATGCCGCGGACGATGACGGCGTGTTCGTCCTGGATCTCGGGGCGGATGTGTCGGATTTCGTCCTCATCAGCGTGTCTCAAAAGGGGTATGTCAAGCGGGGCATCACCTTCAGAGGCTTGAGCCGGGAGATGCTGCCCAAGACGGTCCAACTCGCTCTTGAAGAAGGAGTCACGATTGGGGGCGTGGTTCAGGACAACCGAGGGCGTCCCGTCGAAGGCGCCACCATTGAGGCGGATTTCTGCGAACAGAAGCCATCGGATGAGCCCTGGTCCGCTGTGCGCATCGAAGAGAAGACGGACGCTCAAGGGCGATGGCGGGCGGCGAACGTGCCACAGAAGCTCGACAGCCTCGGGTTCTGGGTGAGCCATCCCGATTTCGCCGACAGCACATTTGCGATGCCCGCCCAGTTGAGGATGGACGATCTGCGGGCCGGGCGAGCCGTCATGGCGCTCGAGAAGGGCCTTGCGATCACGGGCCGCGTGACCGACGTCGCCGGGGCGCCTGTGGCAGGAGCGCGGGTGTTGTTGGGCGACATCCATTACCGGCCCAACTGGACGCAAACCGATGCGCTGGGCCAGTTTGAATTCGATCATCTGAATCTACACGTCATCGCGCCGCTGCCCATGCTGACGGTCCAGGCCCCAAGGTTTGCTCCACAACGGCACGAGCTTTCTCGGGACGAGAGTTCGACCTCGGTGGAGTTCGTCCTCAAACCGGCCAAGCTCCTCCTCGGCCGGGTCGTCGATTCCGCGGGCAAGCCCGTGGAGGATGCCCGTATCAGCTCGGGGAACTGGAATGGCTACAGTACGCTGCAATGGGAAAGCCGCACCGACGCCAAAGGCATGTTCCTGTGGGATTCCGCTCCCGACGACGCTGTCGTGATTCGCATCGCGAAGGCGGGTTACCGAGAGATTGAGCGTCCCGTAATTGCGGACAGCCGGGAGCGGACCTTCGTTCTGGGAAGGCCCACGACGATCCAGGGCGCCGTGGTCGACGCCCATACGAGAGAGCCCGTCAAGCGATTCCGGGTTTGGCCGGGCATACAGTGGCAAGAGGGGAACATGCTCTCACCGTGGCAGTCGGCGGACAGTTGGGGCAAGTGGTTCACGGACGGCCGATACAGCTTCACATTCAACGGTGACGGCCGGGCCTATGCCGTTCGCGTTGAGGCGGACGGTTATCTGCCGTTCGAATCGCGATTCGTGGACGCCAACGAAGCGGAGGCTACGATCGATGCCGTTCTGACCAGAGGCCAGGGGCCTTCCGGCTACGTGTTCGACGCCAACGGCGCGCCGGTAGCCGGCGTTGATGTCTTCTGGCAGGGGACCCAGGGGAGACCGACTCGACTGGAAAAGAACTGGGCCGGAGTCGTCTATGCGACAACCGACGGCCAGGGACATTTCACATTCAAACCCGAGAAACGAAGGGACCCGTTCTCCGTGTTCTGCGATCAAGGCACGGCTACCGTCGCGTATGAGGACCTCGTCCGGGACGGGAGCATCACGCTCACGCCTTGGGCCCGCGTGCAGGGCTACTTGTACGCCGGCACGAAACCTGTCGTGAATAAGCGGCTATCCCTTGGGTACTCCCTGTCCGCGATGTTGGGCACGGCGAGCGTCACGTCCACGGACGAGAACGGCCGGTTTGTGTTTGACCGGGTCTATCCCGGGGAGTTCACGCTTCTCGACAAGAAGTACAGGGTCTGGCCGGGTCAGACCCTGGAACTGCACTTCGGCGGGACCGGACGCACCGTCAAGGGCGAACTGGCGATGCCGGAGGCTCCCGACATTCCCATTCAGATCGATTTGATCCTCCTGCCTCGGATCGACCGGTTCATGGAGGGATTCCCGTGGCCTGCGGGCCAAGAGCAGATGAGTTTCAGCGAGCTGCGAGAGTGGCGTACGCAGTTTCTGAGGAGTCCGGAGGGCCAGGCCTACCTGGCCAGGCGTGAAGAAGAGACATCCAAGGTCTATCACTTCGAGTTGGATGGCGATCGGACGTTCCATGCGGACAACGTCGAGCCGGGAACGTACATTCTGTTGGGCGAGATCCACCTCCAGGAATGGTCCAAGGTCATCGGACGCGTCTGGCACAAGTTTGAGGTTCCGCCGTTCACGAAAGTCGCCGATCTGGACGTGTCGCTCGATCTTGGCTCGCTGGCGGTCGTGTACGGGGAACTGGAACCGGGCGACCCGGCCCCGGATTTCGATGTGCCCGCATCGGGATCAGGCCGCGTTCGTCTTGCCGACTATCGCGACAAGGTGCTCCTGGTGAGTCTCTTCGATATGGGTTCTATGGACCCGAATTCGCAAGACCTGCTGGCTCTCAAGGCCGTCCACCGGCGTTTTTCCGGCAATCCGCGATATGCTCAAATCAGCCTGCAATTGGCCTGGATCGCACTATTGGACAAGAAGGCCGTGGAGGAAGCGCATTTGGAGTGGCCTCACGGGTTGATCGACGAATGCAAGGACAGGGTATCTACGGACTATCGTCTCAGGCTCAAGGACAAGCCATGGAACGTCCTGATCGGTCCTCAGGGACAGATACTGGCCGTGGGCTTGTCCGGCGAGGACTTGACCCGAGCCATTGAGGATGAGCTTCAAGCGGCGCGATGACGCCGGCGGCTCACGTCCGCGGGTTCATCACGCGGCCGAGGAATAGGATGCTGCCGGTGGCTTTGTCGCGGATCAGGAATACGAACGGGTGGTCGGCGCGGAAGATCGGCGTCATGTCGGGCCCCGCGGAGGTCAGCTTCATGACCGCGCCCGTGGCGGCGGCGGCTTCCGTGCCTTCCTCGTTCACGTCCACGTACGCCTGATGGATCACGGCCGAAATGAACAGGTCGCGTTTGCCCGTCATGCCGGAGAAGTCCGCGTTCTTCGAGAACGCGTCGGTCATGCCCATGGCCCGCAGGACGCTCTCCATCGCGAACTTGCTGGTGAGCTTGAACTTGGGGATCGTGGCGATCACGTCCCGCGTGCGGAGTCCCCCGAGCCATTTGCCCAGGTTCTCGGCCGTCAGATCCGCCTCCAGCCGGCCGATGCCGTTGGGCTCTCTCGGCGACAGGATGACCATCGAGAGGTCTCCGCCCGCGTACGGCATCTCGAGCGCCTGCAGCGAGTCGGTCTCCGCGTAGCCGAACTCGGCTTCCTGGGTCATCATGGGAACCTGGACCGAGTCGCCGCCGAGCAGCGTGAACGGTTCGGCTCTCGTGTGGTCCGCCCGGAACTGGCGGGCCCAATTGCCCTTGAAATAGACGGCGTTAGTCAGAACGAGTCGCGTCGTAGCGTCCAGCACGCCCTGGCCGATGAGGTTCTTGATCCTGCCGTTGGTTTGTTTCTCGACCCACGTGTTGATCGTCTCGCGCGCCTCCTCCCTCGCCGTGATGAAGTCCACCTTCTGAAGCTGGCCGCCGTACTCCTTCTGTACGAGCGAGACGAAGGCCGGCAGGAACTCATAGTCTCTCTGCCCCCACAGGGCGTTGGCGACGCGAAGCTGATATTTGTTCTGGGCCCCCTGGGCGTTGAGCTTCTTGATGACCTGGCCGCAGACCTGGGCGAACTGCTCCTGCGTCAGCGGCTGCTTCGTCGAGCCAAGCTTCTGCAGGACCTGTGCCGAGGTCGGATACCAGAGGACCTGCGCCATCTGTTCCTGCGTTGCGCCCCTGGCCCCCGCATAGGTCATCGCCATCGCCGTCGAGACGCTATATGGCGAGAAGAACAGGTTGCCGGAGTTGCCCTCCAGTTGTCGGTAGAGCGCGAGGGCAAAGGCGTTGTTTCCCTGGGCCGCCGGAGTCGTGTCATCGTTGGCGGCGTTCCTGGCCGGCTGGCTCGCGCACCCGCTGCCCGCGATCGACGCCACAATCAACGCCGCTGCGATTCCTCTGGTCAACATATCGAATCTCCTGATTCGGATCTTTCATTCTCTTACTCAACGTCAAGACGCAGATTATATCGATTTGACCGACGGTCAACAGGGGGATCTGCACTTGTGGCTTGCGGGGGGGGCATGACTACGCTTGCGTAGCCATGTCTTGCCGCGACACGGAACAGCATGCTTGCGTGAGCGTAGGCATGGCGCCCGAATCGCACGCCGAACTGAAACGGCTCGCCTTCTTGGCATGGTTGGCGTGCTACGAAGACTTCCAGACGCTCTGCCTTCGTTGTTCTGCACATCTTCGGCTCGTCGAGATCCGCGGCATTGAAAGCGTCCAAGAGCGGGGGCTTGCCCCTCGTTGTTCTACACATCTCTTGTCCGCCTCGGTTTGTTCGCTTTTCGCATGCCGGCTTATACACGAACGGTTACGTTTACCGCTTTGTAGGCTTCCAGCAGAAGCCCGCTACCAAGCGGCTTGCACGCGATCCAGTGAATCCACAGCTTTGGCGTCGCCCGCGAACGTCCGCCCCGGTTTCGGCCGGACCTGCGGACGGGCCCTCTTGGCGAAGCCTTTCTGCTGGAAGCCCGAAAGGCGAAAAACGCATCCCGGGACCTTGCCAGAACAGTGGGATCGTCCCGACCGTCAGGCCTGGCTCAGCCGGCATCATGTTGCCGGCCAAAACGGAAGACCTCCCTCCACACGCCCGCCGCAGGCGTGTCCGATCGGCCGCAGATGTGTAGAACAACGAGGGCTCTGCCCCCTGACACCCCGGCATTTTGCGCGTTGGGCCAGCGGCACGAGAACGATGCTGGGCATCGCCTGTGAGCGGACCGGCGTCGATTGTTCTCTTCCAGGACCGTGCCATTGGCGCAAGGCGAAAAATGCCCGCGGGCCCGTCGCGCAGCGGCGAGCCCGCGGACTCCGGATCTGTCCATCCCTTCCTTTGCTCCGCAATCCTGTGCGACAAGCCCCGTCGCAGAAACGATCGTGCGGACCCCGGGTGCGCGTCCGTCTATGCAACTTGCGTTTCGGGTCTCTTTGTGCTATCGTAGTCCGGGTTCGAATCCGCCACACTCGTTTCCATCCGTCAAGTCGATACAGGACCGGTGTGGATCGTGGCTTTGCGGCACGACGCACGGCGTCCTCCAGGAGTCATATGAAACCGAAAACGTCTATGCACAAGTCGAGCGATGATCGCAAGATCGATCTGATCGTAACGGACCTCGGCGGCACGTTGATGAAGACCGACGACGCCATCATGGCCGCGGTGCGACGCGCGGCGGAAGAACTGGGCATTTCCGAGGGGAACCCCGACCCCGTGTACGACGTGTTCGGGACCAGCATCTGGGAGTACGTTCGGGCGTACCTGCCGGAGAAGTACAGAGCCCGCACCGATGAATGTCACGAGCGATTCTGGAAGATCTTTCCGTACGAAGTGCTCGACCGGATCTCGACCTTCGCCGGCGTGGAAGCGGCCCTGAAGGACCTCAAGAGCCGCGGCGTCCGCCTGGCCATGCTCAGCGGCCTGCAGTTGGAGGCCATCGAGAGCATTCTCTCGACGCTGGCCTTCAAGGACTGGGACGTCGTGCGATCGTCGATGATGTATCCGACGGAGTCGGGCAACTCCCGCGCCATGGGCATCATGGCGTTGGTCGAGGAGTTCGGCGTCGCCCCCGGCCGGACGATCTACATCGGCGACACGGATCACGATGTCCGCCAGGCCAAAAGGGCCGGCGTGATTTCAGCCGTCGTCAAGACCGGCGGCCAGGCGGTCAAGCATCTGGACAGAATCCAGGCCGAGAACCCCGACCACCTGCTGGACGCCTGGCCCGACCTTCGTAATGTGATCTGATTGCGGCGAGGCCGGCAAGGCCCGTTTGTAGTGACGCCGTGAAGCGTTATCTTGAGAAGTGTGAAGTGTCAAGGTTCAAGTGTGAAGTGAAGAGGGCAGAGACCCGATGTCCGTGCTCTCTTGCTTCCAACTTGACACTTCACACTTGAAACTCCCCCGATATGCCCTTGCGGGCATACTACGAACAAAGGCCATGGCTCCTGTGGCAACCCCCGTCAATTGCCGCCCGATTTGCTGGCGTGGAGGGTGCCGCCGTAGACGCCCTGGTTGACGATGCCGCCGTTGGGCGCCGGCTCGTCGCCCGTCGGCAGTCGGGGATCGCCTGCGTCGATGCTGGGGCTGGCGACGGCATCGGAGTGCCAGTCGGGCGTGTTCACGTTTCGCCTGCCCGCCTGGGATTTCAGATGGTAGTCGCCGTCGATCCAGACCGCGTTGGCGTCGTCCCGGCCGACGGACTCGCTCAGATCGCCGGGGTTGGCCCAATAGCCTGCCGCGACGAACAGCGGGTCGCTTGATATGTTCCCCACGCCGGGCCACCCGCCCTCGATGTTGTCGAACTCGACCTGCGGGCTGCTGCCTCCCGTGACGAGGATCGGAACGGGACCGTTGTTCCAGAGAATCGAACTGTTCACGGCGACATTGCTGTTGATCAGCCGCAAGGCGGCCCCGTTTCGGCCGGGGACGTTGTCCGCGATCGTGCAGTTGATGAAGGCCGCCCGGCTCTCGCGACAGTTCACCGTGGAGCCGTTAGGATGAGTCGAGCGGTTGCCGACGATCAGGCAGTTGGCGATCGTCGGACTGCTTGCGTCGCAGAGGATCGCGCTGACCAGGTCGTCCACGCCCCGCGTGATGACGAATCCCGTCAGCTTGCAGTCCCGGACCTCGCCGTGCGTGAAACTCACGATTGGGCCGGGCCCGGCGCCCTCGATGACCGGGAACTGCGATCCTTCCGGCTGATCCGGATTGGCGCCGACGAGCCGGATATTCTTGCCTGAGAAGTCGATGTTCTCGCGGTATAAGCCGGGCCGCACGAAGATCGACATGTCTTCGGCCGCGGCGTCGATCGCTTCCTGGATCGTGTCGAACGGATGCTCCATCGTCCCATCTTCATTTGGATCGCTGCCGGCCGCATGGCCCGGCTGCGGATCGCCGGGTCCTGTGTCGTCGACGAACAGCGTGTTCGACAGATCGAGGAAATTCGCCTGGATCGAATAATCGCCGGCCACCGGCAGCGAGGTCGGGTTCTGCGTTCCGCTGAAGGCGCCCGACCAGTTCCGGAACACGCAGCCGGGGTCGGGCTTGGCGACGAGCAGGATGATTTGGCCGGTCTCGAAGGTGAATTGGCCTTCGCCGGGGCATGTCACGGACCCGCCGGCCGAGGATGAGATCTCGACCGTGTATTGTCGCAGCGGATCGTAGCGGATCTCGACGCCGGGGTTGTTCGCCTGGATTTGCGGGATGTACGTGTCATAGGCCGAGCGGGCCAGCGGGCACTCCCGCAGATCCAGATGCTGGAGCGACCTCATCCCCAGCAGGGGGGAGATGTCGTTGACCTCCGTGAGACTGAGGACCAGGGTCTCGATGCCGGTGAGGCCCGCCAGCGGCGAGATGTCGCGGATGGCGTTCTCCCGCAGGGCGAGCCTCCGCAGTTTCGTCATGCCGGCAAGCGGAGCGATGTCCCGGAACTGATTGTGATGAACGTCCAGTTCCGTCAGGTTGACCAGTCCCGCCAGCGGCGAGAGGTCCGCGATGGAATTCTGGTTGAGGATCAGCGTCGTGAGATTGGTAAGTCCGGCCAGCGGCGTGACATCCGCGATGTATTGATTGTCGCCCAGCCGAAGGGTGTACAGATTCGTCGCGTACTCCAGGCCCACGACGCTCGTGATGTCCAGGCCCCGGGCTTCGAGGTAGGTGAACCCGAGCATGTCCGAGGGCGTGGGACTCTGTATCGATAGAGTCTCCTCCACGACGGCCTGAAGCGTCGCATCCCCGAACTTGACGGGCTCCTCCGCCCACGCGAGGGCGCAACACAACAACACCGGCGCCATCGCCGACAATCGTCGTCTCATCGCTTATCTCCGCCTGCCTTAGAAAGACGACATAGATTTTAAGTACGCGGCAAGTCCCGCGTAAATTCCGCCGCGCAATTCGCTCTGTCTACTATAGGAAAAGACGCCCGCCAGGTCAAGCAAATTGCGGCAAAACCAGCCTCTCTCTGTCCAGGCAGGGTCTCGGGCAAGGCTGCCTGCGTTTGTTCGTAGTGACGCCGCAAGGCGTTATTCTGGGAAGTGTGAAGTGTCAAGTTTCGAGTTTGAAGTGAGGAAGGCAAAGACCTGATGTCCAGTCTCTCTTACTTCCCACTTGACACGCCACACTTCAAACTAGCCCGGATATGCCCTTGCGGGCACACTACGAACAGTCTTGTCGATGCCGAGAGGCTTTCTTGCTCCGACGAGATCTCGACCACGAAGCCACCATTGCCGACGGATTTCATCATCGACATGATCCGCTCTATCGTCGAAGAGGATGAATCAATCGCAAGGATGTCCCGGGCCGCCTGTT
>JBDKUU010000805.1:0-13988 GCA_039679525.1 Phycisphaerales bacterium
CCTTCAGATCCCGCGACGTGTAGAACGCGATCGCCCGCTTGCCCTCCGCCTCGTCGTACACCGCCATCACCCAATGCCGCCCAGGCCCGTACCAGATCACCTTCGGGTCCCGCCCCGCATGCCGCACCACCGGGTTGCCCTCGAAGTCCGCAAACGTCCGCCCGTCGTCATTGCTGTACGCGATGCACTCGCCGCGCCCAGTGCTCGTGTACGCCGCGACGATCGCCGGCTCGCCCCCCTTCCCGAACCCGCTCGTGTCGTTGCCGTCCACCACCGCGCTGCCCGAGAACACCCAGTCGTCGAACCGCTGCGGATAGATCGCGATCGGCAGCTCCCGCCAGTGCACCAGGTCCTCGCTCACCGCGTGGCCCCAGTGCATGTTGCCCCACTGCACGCCGTACGGATTGTGCTGGTAGTACAGGTGCCAGAGCCCCTTGTGAAATACCAGACCGTTCGAGTCGTTATTCCACCCCCGCCGGGACGTGAAATGGAACTGCGGCCGCAGCGTCTCGTGATAGAGGTTCTCCGACCCGATGATCTCGTCCCCCTGCTGCACTTGGTCCAGCCCGTGCGAGCCCGGCCCGAGCCCCTCGACCTCGATCGTCGCCTTCTTGCCCGCGAACGGCGTCAGGTCCAAAAACACCCAGAAGTCCGGCACGCGCTCCGCCAGCTCGATCTCGAACTCCCGCACGACCTTGTCGTCGACGATCATCCGCATCCGCCGCTTTGGCCCCCCGTTCTTCACAGGCAGATTCAGATACCGCTTCTCGACCGCAAGTTCCTTCCGCTGCGGCCCGCCGGTCTTCTGATCGCTCATCACGAAGTGATCGACGGTGATATGTCCCCAGGGCCCTTTGAGTTGGTCCAGAACCTGGATCTTCGCGAACTTGCCGACCATGTCGGACACGTCCCACACGTGCCAGACCAGCGTCTCAGACCCGCCCGGCCGGCTGTTCTGACCCGCCTGCGTCCGCGCGATCCGGCCGTCCACGATCAGATTGACGCACGTGCGGCCCGCGAAGTCCCCGCCGCCGACGTAGAACGTGATGAACTTCCGCTCGATCTTGAACTGCGGCGACGTGAGCGTGCCGACGGACTGATCCCCGCCGTGAAAGCTGTTGGCCAGCCGCTCGCCGACGTACCCGCTGACGAACATCTGCCGGGGCAAAGTTCCCTTCGCGGGCCCGTCTCCGAACGCGGTCCCGGCGACCGTCCACTCGCCCCAGTTGTCCGACTCGAAATCGGCGATGACGATATCCTCCGAAGCCGCCGCCCCCGCCACAAACACAATCGCCAACAACAGAACGAACGCAGCCTTCTTCATACTCGATCCCTTCCACGCCGGCGAAGTACGCCGGGGAATAAACCCGTTCCCCGCATTATCCGCTCTGAGCCACTTCCCGGCAAGCCAAGAAACCGCGGAGGATCAGACACGGACTAATACGGATGGACACGGATTTCATGCGACGGCGGAACGACCATCTCCTCTTCTACGCACAACGCATCCCGCACAACGCAGAACGAACCTCTCAACCGCGGAGGTCGCAGGGGTTCGCTGAGAAATACGAGCTGTGAATGATGGGGCACAAAATGCGAGACCTCGCTGAATGATTGTGGTATGCACAGGGGCTCCATGGTACAATGGCTTGGTAGGAACGAATCCGCCGACAAAGGAACCATCGCATGACAGCCAAGCAGAATCACGTCCTGATCACCGAGGAAGGATACGAGGGCAAATGCGTTGCGCTGCGTTCGATTTCGGATCGCACCGTCGTGGCGTCAGGCGACGATCCGGAAACCGTGATGCAGATGGCTCGGGATCGGGGAGCCAGCAACCCCGTGATCTTCTTCGTCCCCAACCACGACATCACCATGGTCTATTGAGATGCCCATCCGCGACCCGAAGGAATACCGCTGACGCACGCGCAGAAGGCAGAGGACGGAGGGCCGAGCGCGGAGGACGGATCATGAGTCACGGACCACGGAATATGAACCGCGAAACACGCGAAATATGCGAAAAAGGAAAGTCATTTCGCATCGAGACGCAGAGAGGAACCGGTTCTTGTAGGATGGGCTTTGGCCCCCCATGCGGACTCTTCACTTCTCGAACCACGGAGCACACAGAGAAGAATGGACCCTGGTTTATTCATCCGCAGATTTCGCCGATTGACGCAGATTCGAAGGCGAGCAAGGGCAACGCGACAGCCGTAGGGTGGGGCTCGCCCCACCGTCTTCTCTTGCCCAGACGCTCCCACGCTTTCACGTGGCGTCACGCCGCACCGGGTCCCCGTTCGTAGGGTGGGTTCTCAACCCACGCGTCCTCCGACGGCGTGAGGCGTTATCTTGGAAGACATAGTCTCGCGCGGAGACGCCGAGACGCAGAGAGAAAACCGGTTCTTGTAGGATGGGCCTCGGCCCATGCGGACAGAGTCTTCAGTGGACCCAGCATGGGACGCATAAAAGCTTAAGATAAGGGCTAGCCCTCGCAGTCCCCCTGAGCCACAGTTCTCCTGAGATTCATTGCGTTGCGGACACCGGAAGTCCGACGTTAGCGCCTCGGTCGCTGTCTGATCAGAAGATGCCTATAGAGGCCGGCCATCATGCCCTTTATCCCGCCCCGCCGATAAGGTTGCAGCAATTTTGTATCGAGAGGCAATGGCTCACACTGTTCAATCGCCTCCTCCCAAGCATATGCGTAAGTCTCGAAAGAATACTTGCCACATCGCAACTCATCAATCTCCCGCAAGAGATACCATCCGAGTGATCCGATCAACCAGCCGCCAAACACGAGGACAACAACCGCGACGTAAGATTCTCTATAGGTAATCGCCAGCGTCAATGCCACTAGAAAGCCTGCGGCTGCCGCAATAACCAACTGATGATACCGCCTGACCAAGGGTGTGACCAGAACGCCGGCAGTAATCAGCAGAAGCCGCCAAGGGAAAGAGATGTCCAGCCATATCGCCGTGACCGATCGGAGAGAGTAGGCAAGCGATATGACTAGGCAGATGAAGAAACTGCCATAGACGAAAGAGCAGAGAGATGTGAAGGAATCATGTACACTTGGGACGAGGTGTCTTGCCGCATTTAATGCTCCTGCTTTCTCCTCACCTCTACATCGACAACTGTCACGATTCTTATCCGGATGCGGAATCTTTCTTGGGCATGCCCCCAATCTCCGACGCGTCCCACATTCGGGAAAGCATATGCGCAGCTGACTCCACCCCTTGTAGTTCTCTGGTATGGTGCCCTTCAGAAGATAAGGGGAGAGAGCAGCGAGGAATCCACGGCGCATGTTTGTGGCACGCACTTTTTCAATAGTGGATAGGACGCCGATGACGAATAGCCCGAATGTGACCGACATAGCCAGCAGAACGGATTCACGTGCGAGCTTGTTCTGAAACGCAAAACAGCCGATGGTTATTCCAGAGGCAGCAATTGCGGCGATTGTCCCCATAAATATATTTGATCTGCACGCCTGGATCGCGCGTATTTCCTCGTGAACTTCATCCCTATCGCTAGCGGTCTGCTCCCATCCAATGGGTGGATCACACCGCTTGTCACGTAAATCCATGAATGCACGCAATTCCTTCTCCGTGAATTCCTGTTCAAACCTCACACCCACGGTGCGGCCATTACGGTGATCAATTACTTTGCAGGGTTTCCAGTCAGAACGAATTCGTACGTGTGAGTCTCTCTTGTTCAGTTGTACTTTCCCGTCATGAGCAGGAAGAGAATTGGTCAGAAGTCCTATGCCGTGAGGGCTCATGTCAAGAACTCTGACGGAACGCTCTAGGTTCCCCTTCCTGAATAAAGCCTGGACATCGACACAGGGAATCCTTTCCTCGTTCCTCTTATCCATAGTGGCAGCAACCTCCAAATAGCATCACCAATTCAGGCAGACTAATAACCTTCTGCACAGTTTTCGCGACAGCAATTCGAACCTCCGAAACCACCAGGCGACACAGTACCGGTGGTATTGTAGCGAGAATCCAGAAGAAGATCAACACTTGGTGACGAAACTAGGGCAAGGCAACGTCGGACTTCGAGGGTCATCCATAAAGGGTTCTTTTCGAGTACAAAAACGCTCTCTCTGAGCCGAGACACTAATCGCCTGCAGATTCGCCGATCTTTCAACCTTAGTCTGTCTGCTGGTTTGCAGCGTGACGTCTATCTGCGGGACTTCGAGGGGACTTCCGGGGTCGGACCTTGTTTCAGTCTTTTGCGCATTCTCTGGCGCAGCCCCCTTCGAGTCTTCGTCTGCTCTTTTCCGGTTCTTGTAGGATGGGCCTTGGCCCATGCGGACAGAGTCCCCCGTGGACTCGGCATGGGATCCACAGGAACTTAAGCCAGGGCCTGCCCCTCACGGTCCCGAATGACCGGTTCGTTCTGGTAGCGTGTGACCAAATGTGATATCACCACCGCCCGACACGACGTACCATCACATTCTTGAGTTCCTCAATGACCTCAACCAGAGCAGATAGGATTGCCACCAGGAGACACGCTCCGGCCTTTACCACAATGGAGACGTCCTCCACGATTGAGCCGCTGATTTCAATTCTCACTGGTTTAACCGGTCTCTTTCTCCTTGTCATTTACCTCTTTCTGAGGTTCGACCAGAATACGACCAATCAGATCTCGTAGTCTGCTCTCGGATATCTCAGGATGCGAGCGAAGCGGAAGTGCCCAGGGGAGAAAGCAATCGGCAAACTGTACGCGCACAGGAGCAACCTGCTTCCACCGAAGCAAACTGTAGCCTAGAAAGGATGTCTTCTGGTGATACCTCTCAGTAACCACAGGCGCCCCATGCGCCACACGAACCATCATTCGAAGCCAATCTACCAAGACCATCCTGGCCCGACAACTCTTTTTTGTATCTAAATATTGAAGAATATACTTTCAACCTCCACAGGGAATAGAGTCAGACCCGGGCGACTTCGGGGCGACTTCGGGACTTCGGGGGTCAGCCCTTATTCTAGTCTTTTGCGCATTCTCTGCCGCAGCCCCTTCGGACCTTTGTCCGCATGGGCTGAAGCCCATCCTACGAGAACGGCCTTCCTGCGGCGGGACGCCGCGTGGGAGCGTATAAGCGTATAAGCGTAGAAGCGTGAAAGCATTTGAAGCAGAAATGATTGCGTCACTGCGTCCCCGCGCCCCCGCGTGGGAGCCTTCCGCTCATTCGCGTGCCGGGCGACAGGTGCGTCGCCCCTACGAGGAGGGTCCCCGCCGAATGCGGTTTCTTGGGCTTGACAATTCGACGGATTTCGGGCACTATACCCAACCGCGAAAAACTGGTTGGAATCCTGATTGATAGTTGAGGCCATGAGTAAGACATCCGCCGACGCCATAGCATCCGAGCCAATCAATATCCCTGAGATCACCCAAGACGCGGCGGGAGACCTTGCGACCGCAGCGTCGGCGTCGATCGATGAGTTGCCCCCGGGGCAAGGGCCTCGCCGGCCGGCGGTCAGGCTTTCGCTCTCTCACCGCATCTACGACTGGCTCGACGTACACATCAGTCGTCTTTCGGTGCGCAACAACTTCTGGCACCGCGTCTGCTCGTTCTTCTTCCTGCCCCTGTCCTATGCGAGCGGCATCTACTTCAAGCGAGTCGACGGCGACAACTACGTCGCGATCTTGCCTTTCCGGCGATTCAACAGGAACTGGTACAGCGCGATGGGCGGCGCGGCGCTTCTGGCCAACTCCGAGGTGGCGGGCGGCTCGTATCTGTTCCGCGCCTGCGGGGCCGGCTACACCGTGGTGTGCAAACACCTCGACTACCGATTCCTGCGGCCGTGCCTGGACACGGCCGTCTACACCATGAAGCCCCGCGAGGACATCAAAGAGCAACTCGCGCACGGCAGGGAATTCAATCTCACCCTCGACATGGAAATCCTGCAGCAGGGTGAGCACAACCGGCGCGTTGGCCGGTGCGTCGCGACGTTCCATGTGACGCCCAAGAGCCACGTCAGAGCCAAAGGCCGATAAGAGAGAAATGCCGGGACAGACCCGTAGAGAAACGCCGACGGCTGCGGTGCTCGGGTGGGCCGCGTATCTCGCCTGCTCGTGGACCTGGTGCATCGGCCTGTTCCTGCCCGTGCTGCTGGTACGCGAGCTGGGGACTCTGGGCTTTGTCATCTTCGCCGTGCCCAATGTCGTCGGCGCCGCGATGGTGGGGACGATTCTGCCCTCGGCGGACGCCAGCGCGCAGCTCGTGCGGCGACATCGCCCCGCGCTCGTCGCTTTTTCCGTCGTCACCGTGGCCTTTCACCTCTTCTTCGCCGCCTGGATGCTGCCGCGTCTGATCGGCCCGATGGCCCCCTGGATCGTTGGGGCCCTCGTCGCCGTGTTCACAGGCATCGCCTTGCGCCGCCGCGACCGCAGCGATTGGATCGCCGCCGTGGTCGTCCTGGCCGTCACCGCCGGCATCGCTCTGTTCGCCGTGCGGAACCGGCTCGATTTCTCATGGACGCCGCCCCCGGACCCCATCGCCGTCGCCGCGCTGGCTCCGGTCTGCGCGTTTGGTTTTCTCCTGTGCCCGTATCTCGATCTGACTTTTCATCGGGCTCGCCGGCGCACGTCGCCGGCAGCCGGTCGAGTCGCCTTCGGCGTCGGCTTTGGCGTGCTCTTTTTGGCGGTGATCCTGTTCTCGTACGGCTATGCTCGACCTTTGGCCGCCGCGATCGACGGCGCGGCCCCCCGCGGACTGGCCAGGGCTCTTGCCTTGCCGCTCGGCCTCTATATGGCGATGCAGATCGCCTACACCGTGGCGCTCCACATCGCCCTAGCGATCCCCGAGGCCAAGGCCCTCGGCGGCAGGTATTCGACGCTCATCGCCCTCGTCGTCGCCGGCGGCGCGGCGGCCTTGGGATTCGTGTGCAACCGGGGATCGCTCCTGTACGGCCTTGACGCCGGCGAGGTGGTCTACCGTTGTTTCATGGGGTTTTTCGGCCTGCTCTTCCCGGCCTACGTGTGGTTGTGCATGTTGCGCCGCTCCCCGTCGAGGCGTGCGCTGAGAACATGCGCTTTGGCCGTCGTCGCCGCGCTGCCGCTGTTCTTCGTGGGCTTTGTTGCGGGGCGGATGGTTCTGCTCGTGCCCGGCGTCGCCATCGTGCTGCTGGCCAGAATCGCGAGGACCGGGGCCAGCTAAGGAGGACTTCGCGGGTCTACTTTTGGGGGTCAGCCCTCATTTTAATCTTTTGCGCATTCTGTGCCGCAGTCCCTTTCGAAGCTTGTCCGCATGGGCTCAAGCCCATCCTACAAGCCGGCGAGCCGCATCGCGGGTGAGAGCGGCGAAACCATCGCCCGTCCCTCACGGAGAGGTCCCTCCAGCCTACGATCTACAGTCTCCAGCCTGCCGCGGTCTACGACTTGGGCCGGAGGCCATCGGCGATTCGCTCTGCGTTCCTTCCTTCCTCCGTTCTTCCCTTCTTACCTTCCCGTTTTCCCCGCCCTGCGGCTCACTCGTAGAACTGCGTGGCTTCGGTCTCTTCGACGTTGCGGCCGAGGTCGGCCGTGGACATCGAGGCCTGGAAGCGGACGTCGCCGGGCTTGACGGCCTTGACCGTGATCTTCCACATCGCCTTGGCCTGCGGGGCCAGGCTCGCCAACGGCGCGGACCTCGCGATGTTCCCTTCGACCGTGATGGGGGTGATGCCCTCGGTGTCCACGATCTGGCCGGTGTCCTCGACGAACGCGGTGATCTGCATGTTCGAGCTGGGCTTGGAGCCCTGGTTGGTCGCGGTGATGATGTAGGTGGTCAGGCCGCCGACCTGGACCGGGTCGTCCGTGTCGATCACTTCCAGCAGCACGGCGGCGATGCCGTACATCGCGGTCTCGGCCTTCGCGCTGGCCGGCTCGGCGCAGACCGCGCTGGCCGTGGCGGTCAGGGACAGGGGCTCTACGCCCATGGGCCGGAAGGTGATGGCGACTTTCCGCGTGTCGTTGACGTCGAGCGTGCCCAGGTGCCACGTCGCCTTGGAGCCGACGATCGTGGCCGCCGGGGTGGTCTGGATGTCCCGGGCCCCCTGCGGGATCATGTCTTCGATCGTCGCGCGGGCCGCGGGTGCGTCGCCCTTGTTGGCGACCGTGATTTCATACGTGGTGGGCCGACCGATGTACTGCTTTGCGGGCCCGGTCTTGGCGATCGCCAGGACCGGCTGGCGCACGAGGGTCGTCGCGGTCGCCTCGGAGGTCAGGCCGCCGCTGGTGACGACGGCCTTATTGACGTACTCGCCTGTCTTGTCGGCCCTGATAGAGCGGGCGACCTGGCGGGATTCGCCGGGCGCGAGGGTCCCGAGGTCGAGCACGAGGTCGGCCTTGCCGTCGAGGGTCTTGAGGCCTTCGGGCAGCGTCTGGACGATCTTCACGTCCTTCGCGGCGCCCGTGCCCTGATTCGTGACGGAGAATTGCAGCTCGATCGGATCGCAGACCAGGACCTCCTTGGCCGCGACCATGACGAACGTCAGCTTGGGCTCGACGACCGCGATGTCGCCGCAGATCGGGGGAACCACAAAGCTCAAAGTCGCGCAGGGCCGCAGGGGCTCGGCCGTCGCGGCGACGCCGGAGATCTTGATCTCGCGTACGGCGTTGGGGTCGAGCGAGCCGATGGACCAGGAGAGGGTCTCGCCTGTCTTTTCGGCCTGCGGGTCGGTGCCCTGCAAATTGAAGTTCTTCGGGAGCTGCTCCACCACGACGACGTCGTGCAGAGCGGTCCTGGTCACGTTCGTGAGCCGAAGCGTGTACTCGAAGGGCACGTTGAGCGGGACCTCCGCGGGCGCGATCCTCTCCAGGCGGATGGCCTCGTCGGCCGGATAGGTGCGGGAGACGGACGGGATCGGATCGGTCGCAGGCGCAGGGGCTGGCGCGGGCTCGGGAGCCGCCGCCGGCGCGACGGTCGGGGGCTGGAAGGTGCCCGTCACGGGTAGGTCCAGGTCGCCGTCGATGGCGGAGAACACGGGGTTCATGCGGTCGCTGTACTGCTCGGCGGCGAACTTCAGCGTGATGCGGCTGGTGTTGCGGTACCGCAGGAGCACGGCGCCGGAGGTGTCGGTTTCGCTGACGTCCTTGCCGGGCCCGACGAAACGCACGCCCGAGGCGGTCGGCGCGGCGGCGACGCTGGCGGGGGCCGAACCCGTCGCGTGGGAGTACAGGCCGTCGACGTAGGAGGCCTCGAACCATTCCGACTGCGTCGGCTCGCCGTCGACATCGTAGACGAGGAGCTTGAGGTCCGAGACCACGTAGGATTCGGTGAACGTGCCGCTGCGGTCGCCCGTACCGTCGAAGAACTCGATCGTCAGACTGATCCCCGCGGTGTCGTGGTTCGCCCCGGCGTAGAGGAAGCCGAGGTCGCCGTTCGGCGTCTCCGGGGACGTCGCCTTGTAGTTCGGGACGAAGCCGCGGGCGGCCTTGTTCGTGCCGCCGGTGGCGAACTCCGTGCCCGGGCGGACGGTGGCCGTGACGCGGGCGTCGATCGTCGTGCCCTCGGAGCTCGCGACGTTCTTGAACTCCATGGTCAGGCCCCCCGTGTATCCGGGGCCCAGCTCGTTGTTCATGTTCGCGACGTTCGTGGCGGGAGTGAATTTGTCGAAGCGAAGCGGCACCGACTCGGCCCGTCCGATCTGCGGGGTCGCAACCGCGGCCAGGAGAAGCGCCGCGGGAATCCATCGACCGAGGGAAATGCAGCGACTGGGACTCTGTTGACGCCTCGTCGGCGTTCCGATGATTCTTTTATCTCTTGACATGGCTCCTCTTCTCGGACTTTCTGCGCCCCCCTTCCCTGGCCATGCGCAAAGACAAAGATGGTGATGCGGGCCGACAACTGTGAACGCCGGAACGTGATCATCACCCCATCATTCCATATAGGTCTTGTCCAGCATACTGGATGCAAGGGCTTTTGTCAAGCGAATCTGGCCCGAGGCCTGCGGGTGCAGGACCGCTTCTGTACTCCCCCGAGGTCCGTGGCACCGTAGACCTATCGCGTCTGTCAGCCTCGCCTGTGCAGGCGTCTGGACACACGATGGCGTCGCGATCTCAGCGGCGGCAAAGAGAGCACGCCCGAAACGGTCGTGCGAAGGACATTTTTTCGCTTTGCGCCAATAGCATGAACCCCAAAGAGGCCTGGGACGTCAATCGATGCATAAGCCGATGCGCAGCATCGCTCCCATGCCACTGGCGAAAAGCGAAAAATGTCGCCGGCTCGTCGCGCAGCGGCGAGCCGGCGGATTCCGGATCTGTCCGTCCCTTCCTTTTTGCTCCGCGATCCTATTCGGCCGACCCCGTCGCAGAAACGGTCATGCACCCGACCCGCGGGCGTCTGTGCAAATTCTCGGGCATCCGGGGCCTGCGCGACTGATGGGCATTCGGTCCAGGGCGATGAACCTGGTTTGTAGTGACGCCGCAAGGCGTTATCTTCTGCGCTCTTGCTGCGTTAGACACCAAGAGAAGGAGAAGATATGCCCTCACGGGCACACTACGAGCAGGCCATCCGCGATTCTACGCGTGGCGGGATTCTCTCACACGCCCTGTCGCCCCCCGGTCGTACGCGCGAAGGCCTACCCACATAGGAGACATTTCCGCGCCGGCTCGGGGCAACGGCCTAGCTTGTCGAGACGTTGCCGCGCCTTTCTAGTCCCAATGCCCGACCCGCCCGGTAGAAATGCCGTGTATCCCTACCGCATTATGGACGATTTCGTTTCCCAACGAGTGACAAGAGCAGCGAAGGCTTTTGCCTTTGGCTTCGCGGATGACTGCGAGAGTGTCCCGCTGGGTTTCATGAGCGTTGGTCCTATTCGTGCCGGGCGGCGGCCGTCGAGTCATCCATCGCGAGCACACGTTGAGCGGTCGCGACCTCGCGGGTGGGCTCGATTGATTGCGGAAGAATCCATGTACAACCTCTGAAGGAGGCCACTATGGCGGCAACACAGCACAAAGAACAGACGGGAAT
This sequence comes from Phycisphaerales bacterium, assembly GCA_039679525.1. Taxonomy (GTDB): domain Bacteria; phylum Planctomycetota; class Phycisphaerae; order Sedimentisphaerales; family Anaerobacaceae; genus PLanc-01. The sequence goes on from JBDKUU010000805.1 coordinate 10,946, forward strand.
GCTCGACAAGGAGGGCAAGTATCTGACCTTCGCCCTGGCCCACGAGGAGTACGGCCTGGAGATTCTCAAGGTCCGCGAGATCATCGGCTACATCGACGTGACCGCGGTCCCCCAGACGCCCTCGCACGTCAAGGGCGTGATCAACCTGCGCGGGCAGGTGATTCCGGTGGTGGATCTGCGGGCCAAGTTCGGCATGGCGTCGGCCGAGGTGACCGAGCAGACCTGCATCATCGTGGTCGAGATCACCCAGTCGGGCCGCAAGTTCAACACCGGGATCATCGTCGACCGCGTCCAGGAGGTTCTGGACATCCTGGGCCGGGACATCGAGGAGGCCCCGCAGTTCGGCTCGTCGGTGGACACCGACTTCATCCTGGGCATGGGCAAGATCGGCGACAAGGTCAAGATCCTGCTGGACATCGACCGCGTCCTGGCCGGCGGCGACCCGGGTTCCTTCGTGGAATCCGCCGGACCGACCGCGGAATTCGCGGCGGCCGATCTGACCAAATAGATGTCATGGAACGTTTCCATGTTGAAACAACGCAAACCCGTGGGCAGAGGAGAACGCAAATGTTGGCGAAGATGAAACTCGGAACGAAGATCACGCTGGGCTTCCTCAGCCTGATCGCCATTATGGTGACTCTGGGCGTCCTGGCCATATGGTCGATGCTTGGCGTCAAGCAGACCAGTCAGAGACTCGTCGAAGCGCAGATGCCGAGCATGGAACTCACCACGAGCGTCGAGCGGGCCGCGCTGCACACCATGTTCGAAGCGAGGGGCTATGCGTACACGGAAGAGAAGTCTTTCCTCGAAACCGCTCGAACGTTCATGGATCAGACCAAGAAGCGCATCGGAGAAGCCAAGGAACACGCGGCCGCCCAGAACCTGCCGGTCCTCAAGGAGAACGCAGCCTTGGCCGAAAGCCGGGTCGCCGAGTACGAACAGCTTCTCAACGACAGCGTAACGCGGACGGACATGATGGCCGAGAACCGCAACTCCATGAATACGGCGGCCGCCAAGTACGTGGAAGAATGCGAGAAGTTGTACAAAGCGCAGGAGGTCGGCCTCGAACAGGATTGCGCCGAGATGCGCAAGCAGCTTGCCCAGAACGGCGGCTCGGTGGACGCTAACGCGATCTCGACGCGCGTGCACGAACGGTTCGCCAAAGTCAAGCAAACATCGGACATCCTCGCGGCGGGCAACGCCATCCGCGTTCAGTGCTGGAAAGCGGTGGCCATGCGGGATCCCGCGGCTCTGCAACGGGCGGCCGTGGAGTTCGATAAGGTCGATGATTCCCTCGACAAGGTCAAGAGCACGACTCACCAGGAAGCCAATCTCAAAATCATCGACGAATGTCGCGCCGCCAGCCAGGCGTACCGTCAGGCGATGGAAAGCTACCTCCAGAACTGGACGGCCCGGGAGAGCCTGAACAGCAGACGCGTCACTGCGGCAAACGATGTCCTCAGTGCGGCTCAGAGGACGTTCGAAGGAGGCATGAAAGAGACGACGACCGATGCGACCAACGCCGCCGGATCGCTCTCCACCGCGTCTTTGACGTTGGTCGTCGGTTTGGCCGTGGGCATCGTCACAGCCATCCTCCTGGCGGTGTTCATCACTCGCGGCATCACCAAGCCTCTTCGCCGGATCATCACCGGTTTGACAGAAGGCTCCGATCAGGTCTCTTCTGCCTCCGGCCAGGTCTCGGCCGCGTCGCAGTCGCTGGCCGAAGGAGCGACCGAGCAGGCGGCCGGCCTCGAAGAGACCAGTTCCAGCTTGGAAGAGATGTCGAGCATGACCAAGCAGAACGCCGACAACGCCCAGCAGGCCAACACGCTGGCCGCCGAGGCGAAGAAGGCTGCGGGCTCCGGCGCAGAATCCATGGGCCGAATGAACGCCGCGATCCATGAGATCCAGAAGAGCTCCGACGAGACCGCCAAGATCATCAAGGTCATCGATGAGATCGCCTTCCAGACCAACCTATTGGCTCTGAACGCCGCGGTCGAGGCTGCTCGTGCGGGCGAAGCGGGCAAGGGCTTTGCGGTCGTCGCAGAAGAAGTGAGGAATCTGGCGATGCGGTCCGCGGAAGCGGCCAAGAACACCGCCAGCATGATCGAGGAGTCTGTCAAGAATTCCAAGAACGGAGTCGACATCGCAGCCGAGGTCGGCAAAGTCCTCGAAGAGATCGTCCAGAGCGTCGGCAAGACGACGGACCTGGTCAGCGAGATCGCGGCCGCCAGTCAGGAACAAGCGCAAGGCATCGACCAGGTCAACACCGCGGTCTCTCAGATGGACAAGGTCACCCAGCAGAACGCAGCCAACGCCGAGGAGTCGGCCAGCGCATCCGAGGAACTGAGCGCCCAGGCCGAGAGCATGAAGGAGATCGTGGGTCAACTGGTGGCCATGGTCGGGGGCAGCAATTCGCACACGGTCCACACGGGGGCAACCAAGTCGGATCGCCACAGCGTCCACGCGGACAACGAGAGCCGGCTTTGTCCGGTCTCGAAGTCCAGGTCCAGGTCCCGCGGCCTCGGCAAGTCCGACGAGGTCTTGCACAAGATCGCCGGGACGGCTGATAGGTCTCGACAGAAGACGACCAAGGAAATGGAAAAGAGCATTCCCCTGGGCACGTCCGAGGCAGATTTGAGCGAATTCAACAGCTAGTGCCCCTCTTCACAGTGGGTTCTCTTACCCAAATATGGCACGCTCAGGCGGACTCTCTGTCCGCCTGAGCGTGTTTATGTGATGTCTGGGCTGCACGTTGATAGTTGTAAATAACGTATAAATAAGAAGTTATGAATTGCTGGCAAGAAAAAGAAACCGCGTTTTCGAAAAATGTGAAAAAAATCACAACGAATGCTGTTGCATCTCTCAAGTATCGAGGGTATATTATCGATATGTGCATATCGATACAATGCTATCGACAGTTCTTTGCGTTTAGGACGTTCGGAGATGCATCATGAGTAAGGACCGTGAAATCAGCGTGCCACTGCCGACGATTCGCCGGCTGCCCATGTATTTCGCACTGCTTCAGAAGGCGGCTCAGGAG